>CAKZYI010000858.1 GCA_937884735.1 uncultured Pleurocapsa sp. | reverse complement strand
AGATGTTGCAAAAATGCGATCGTCTCCTGCACCTGCGAGAATACGATCGCTTTCTCCTAAAATCAATGTATCATCACCACTTCCTGCGTATATACGGTTATTGCCCGATCCTGTAGTCGCATCAACTAAATCGTTCATGTCACCAGCAAAGATTAGTTGGTCGTTGCCTTCAACTTCAATAGTGTCACCGTCAATAGAGCCAAATAAGGGTTCTATCGTAGATTGAACTGGTTCAGTGGGTGCAGTAGGATCGGTAGTACCATTAGCTGCTAATTCGACGTTTAACTCATATTCTCCTGAGAAAACGCCGATTTCGGGGAAAATCCAACCGCTACCGCTTCCTTCCACATTAGGATCGTAATTATCGTTTCCTAATTGACTACTACCTACGTAGTAAGTTCCTGCTTCATCTGCGGTGAACTCCAAATAAGGGTCGCGACTAAATTCTTCGTCGGGTGCTGCACCATTGTTAACGCTAGCCAGTTCGTTACCGTCGGCATCAAATAACCGTAGTTCCGAATCCAAGCGTTGCTCAATTCCTTCAAGTTGTTCTATTTCCGAAGGAATCGAATTAACATCGAGTTTAACTGTATCTCCTGCATCTAGATCGAAGGAATAGAAATCTACATCTTCAGTAAAATCGATATCGTTGCCTATTACTTCAAGACCAACATTGATATTATCTGTAGTGTTTTCAGAATTTAGGTCGATATCTATGGCATCAGAAATTGTATCGTTGAGGATGTCGCTCTCATTAACTGGAGCTTGCCCTGGAACATCAACTAAAGTAAATGTAGCTTCATTGGCTTCTGGGTCGATTGTAGAATTGGTAGTTTCTATTAAAGAAAAAGTTGCATCTTCTGCTCCCTCAGTTTCACCATCTGCCAGTAAAGGTAATTCAACTGTAGCTTTGTCTTCGGTAATATTTAACGAGAAACCTGAATCGGTAATCTCAGTGATTTCGCCTCCAGTCACTATAAATGCGTCTACATCAAAGTCCGAAAGATTGGGAGCATCAACGCTTACCATAACTCCTTCTTCTGGGGGGTTAGCAGTGAGGTCAAAGGTTAGAACGTTGGTAAGTACTTCGGAGACGGAAAAAGCTTCGTTATCAACACTTACTTCTCCTTCTATTAGTACGGGTAAATCGACCGTAGTACCGTCAGGAATGATAGAGAAGCCCGTATCGGTCACTTCAGTAATTTCTCCTCCAGATAAATTAAAGTCGCTCGCATCAAACTCAGAAAGGCTAGGAGCATCAATCGTTACCGTAACTTCTGGTACTGGAACGATGTCAGGCTCAGTTATTTCTATTTGGCTTGTAGCACCAGACTCTACTAAAACTGCTGATTCGGCTCTCAAACTAACTTCAGGTAAGGAGTCGGGAGTATCAGCAATCGTGAAATTAACCTCACCTGCTTCACTGTCGATAGTGTAAAATCGATTTTCTTCTAGGGTAAAGCTATAGCTTTGCAATCCTTCATCAAAAGGATCTTCAAATACTGGAAGAGTAATCGATCCTTCTTGCTCTGTGAGTTTAAAGTAAAAGCCCCCTAAGTCAGAATCGGGAATTGGAAAACCACCTCCAGAAATCTCAGCTTCGAGTACATCAAACTGTTGCAAGATGCCTTCATTTTCACTACTGACATAAAGTACAACACCTTCTTCTGGTGGAGCTTCGCTCAAGCTAAAGTTTAGCGTTGTCTCTGTTCCCTCCGATTCAATTATTTCGCTTTCACTAATAGACAGGCTAACTTCTGGGATAATATCTGTTGGTGCGGGAGCTTGTTCGGGGTTGTCGTAAAAAGTGACTGTAAACTGATTGGCATCTTCGTTAACACCATATCCGTCTCCTCCCTCCAAGAAGAAAGTAGCATCTTCTGGTCCATCAGTTTCGGGTTCGAGAAATCCGTCAAAATAGCTACTCTTGCCTACACCAAAGCCAAAAAAGGTATTTGGCTCTAAGATTCTTATTTTAAAGCCAGTCTCAAAGCCAGTTTCATCTGTAACTACCTCAACAAATTCGGCACCAGGAGAAAAGGGAACAAGCTCTAAACCGCCAAAACCGCCAATATAGTCTCGTAAGTAGATGTCACTATTAAGAACTACTTCAATTCCTTCTTCAGGTATCTCTCCTTCTGTTTCCAACGTAAAACCTAAAAACGGACCAGGACCATCAGCGTTTTCTACAAAGTTTCTCCCTATTATGTCATCAGAAAAAGAAGCAAATTCTACATCGAGGAAGTTTAGCGTAACTGTTGGTTCTCCTGGTTCGGCAATATCAATGGATTCGGGGGGAGTATTATTGCTTCTATTAAGTTCGGTTAAATCGACCAGCGTTTATTGATTTAAAGTTAAGTTTAGTTCGTACTCACCAAAAGCTGTTTCAAAGTTGAAGCCACTACCACTTCCAGCTTCAAAGGGATCGTAAGCTAGCTCTGCTAAATCTGGAAAAAGAATCTGCCTATTGCTTAGTCCATTACGGAAGATGCTTAACCCCATGTAATATGTTCCGTCTTCAGGAGCTTCAAATTCTATATAAGAATCTGAACCCGAAGCCAGCGTTTCTCCTGGGGCTGGACGTAATTGAGCATAGTCTAAAATATTACCGTCTTCATCGAAGATGTTTTGAATACCAATTGTGCCAAGGGGATTAAATTCAAGATTAGGTAAGGAAGGATTGCCAAGGACATCAGAATCAAAGTCAATAGCAACTACATCACCTGATTGCAACTCAAACTTGTAGAAATCAACATCTTCTGATTTATCTACATAGGTAAAGCTACCATCTTCGTTTTGGTAGCGATTGCCAATTTCAAACTCAAATGTTTCGGTAAAAGATACTTCGGAATTGTCAGAACTTAGTCCAATATCGCTGGCGGTGGGAATTGTATCGTTAGCCTCGTCAAAATTGATAGGAATTTCTTCAGCAGTATCAGCCAGAGTAAACTCACCACTGCTTAAGTCGGAATTCACCTCGTATCCATCACCTGCTTCTAGGGTAAAGCTGGCAGTTTCCACACCTTCTGCTTCACCGTCTGCTGCAACAGGAAGATCGACTAAAACAGTAAAGTCTGTCAGGCGAATATCAAATCCATCTTCTCTGACATCAATAATTTCTCCACCCTCGGAAACATTGATAGCATCTAAGTCAAACTCACCTAGTTCGGGCGCATTAACGGAAACTACTAACCCATCTTCGGGTATTGTTGCTCCCGTAACGTTAAACACATGAGCCGATACAGTACCGTCTTCTT
>CAKZYI010000857.1 GCA_937884735.1 uncultured Pleurocapsa sp. | reverse complement strand
ATGAAGCTATATTAACTGAGGCGGGAGCAAGTTGGGATAGTGTAGTCAAGACTAGCTTTTTTCTCACCGATTTAGCTAATTTTGGCGCAATGAATGAGATATATGCCCAGTACTTTAAAGAAGAAACAGCACCAGCGCGAGCTTGTGTAGAAGTTTCTCGCTTACCAAAAGATGTTTTAGTAGAGATTGAATGTATTGCGGTTATTTCTTAAGCTTGGGAATAATTTTATTGCAGGTAACTATTAAATAAGTTGTATTTATTCTTTATCATCTGCGCGAACTTCGCTTAATAAACCTGATATTATTCTTCTAACTTCTTCTGAAGATAGTATTGTGCTCAAAGTGTTTTCTATTTCTTCTTCTGTGTCGCATGAAGAATAATATTGAGCATTGCTACCTTTTATTTCCACAGGATAAATTGTTACAGGATATATCGTGTCAACGATTGAAATTGTATAATTATCGAGAGATGGAACTTTGATAATTAAATCACAGTTAATATTATCAAGAGAATCTCTTTTCTTTATAACTTTTCCAATTAACAACCCATTAGTCGCTTCCGTTAAAATCGAAGCCTGTTCTTTCAGAATTATGTAGGGAGTTCTAATATTGTCTTCTATTGGTAGCTTTCCCCAAAGATTTTTGACTTTAGTTGTGTCACTCATATTAATTAATCCTTTCAATATCAAGTTTTATTAAGATTGGTAAGTGGTCAGAAAAAGATTGATCTATCTTGTTGTTTTTAATAAGACTTTGGCTGCCAATACTCGAAATTATTGAGACATCTTCTGATTTAAAATAGTCTAATAAACTTGGTCGCAATAAAACTTGGTCAAAAGTATTCCAAAAATAGCTCAAACGCCCACCTCTATAATAATACGAGCCTAAGCAATCATTAGTATCATTTCCCATAACTCGCCACATGGGATTGTAGAAATATTTGCATTCTTTTCCTTGAACCTTACGACTGCTTTTAACAGCTTCATTGCGATCCATTACAGCATGAAATCCTCCCGCACTAACCATTCCAGTTTCAAAAGGATTCATGTTAAAGTCTCCTATAACTAAAGTGCGGTCGTGTCCCACTCTGGTTTCAGCTTCTTAGAATGATTGAATAACACTTACACAATCAAATTCTTGTTCTTCATCATTCATACGCAGTTTACAAGGTAAATGCAGGGCAACTAAAATAAAATCATTGCCAATAGGAGGAGAAATTCTTCTCATGGATGTGCGTCCATCATCTTTAACTAAACCAATACATTCTGGAGAATATCGATAAAAAAAGGACAAATAGGAAGAAGGATTAAAAGGTGCAAGATATTTTCTTTTTAAATTGGGGTTAATAGCCTGCAATATTGTTACGTCTGATAATTCGCATTCTGCCAAGACTAGAACATCTATTTCGTGAGTATGGCAAAGGGCTACAATTTCTTTGAGTAAAGGTTTTTTATTGATATTCCAAAACAAAATACTGGTCATTACAAGTTTTGATATCAATTTTGCAAATTATGATAATAGCCAGCAAGCTTATAAACAAGTTTAGCTGTGGTAAATTCAAAGACTATAGAGTCGCTTGTAGGGGCTAACTCCATTACATCGCAACCAATTACTTTGTGGTTAGCAAATACAGCCTCAAGAAATGCGATCGCTTCATACCAATTCAAGCTTCCAGGTTCAGGAGTCCCTACACCAGGCATCAAACTAGATTTAAGCCATCTAAATTGATAGCGATAAATACTTTTTCGGTAGTGATTTGTGCGATCGCTTTTTCAATCCAGTTTAAATTTTGGTAAATATCTTTTGCCTAAATGGCAGAAATTTGTTTCTGTTTAATTAATTAGGGGATTATTTGTCTACAAAGCCAACTAGCTTAGTTATTTTATTTTCGGAGTTGGTTTCACCAAAGAAAATTCCCTTGGTAAATATATCTCCATTGGGTTGAGTGAGCTGCCAATGAAAACGGAAAAAGCCATGATGGATGTCTGGATGGTCTACTAAAGTAATTTTTAGTTCGGGAAATTTGCTTTTAAAGCGATCGATAAAACCTGAATGTAGTTCGCTAGTTTCAATCAAGTCAGGCATATGAGAGTCCGCATAAATGCATTCAGCAGCAAGAATATTGTTAATTGATTCAAGTCTTTGTTCTGAATCTGTTGCATTCCAGGCGGCGAGATATTTTTGAATGACTTGTTCTATTTCAGGCATGAAACTGATTTCTTTGCTAAAAGACAATAAAAGCTTACATTTATTTATTTGATTATCAAATCTCAGGATGGTCATGGGGTGCTATACAACCATCAGGAAGCAAGGCAATGGACAAAGCGATGGAATAATGTTTTACACGAACTCTTTGAGCTTTGGTATGAGATAGATCGATGATTTCGTGAATTTTGATAGGAATCACTCCATTAGGAGGAAATGCCCACCAGCTACCATTTTTATAAAAGCGATCGCTATAGCCTTCTTGTTCGCACCATCTTTGACACACTGCACCAGCAGCAGACAAAAAGTTGGGATAGACAAAACTGGAATCAATACTGTCCCTCATAATAAATAATTCTAAAATTTACGTTGTTTGGCTTGCTACACCAAAATCATTAAGCTCGATTCCAACTAAAATTAAATAACAAAGATACAAAACTTTAAAAAAATTTTAAACATGACATCTGCGATCGCAATTAACCAAACTCCTAAAACCTGGAATTGGAAAGGACACAACATTACTTATCAGCAAGCGGGAGAAAGTGGCGCAGCAGTGGTTTTAGTACATGGTTTTGGCGCATCCTGGGGACACTGGCGGAAAAATCTACCTGTTTTGGGAGAAACTTGTCGCTGTTATGCGATCGACTTGATTGGTTTTGGCGGTTCGGACAAACCCCAACCAGAACAAGAAATTGAATACACTTTTGAAACTTGGGGCGAGCAACTAGCCGATTTTTGTCGAGAAATAGTTGGTTCTCCTGCTTTTCTAATTGGTAATTCTATAGGCTGTATTGTAGTTATGCAAACTGCGGTAGACAATCCAGAATTAGCTTTAGGTGTCGCTGCAATCAACTGTTCCATAAGACTATTACACGATCGCAAACGAGTCACTTTGCCTTGGTACCGTAACTACGGATCGTTGGTTATGCAGCAGGTATTGGGCAATAGAAATATTGGTAATTTCTTTTTTAACCAGATAGCTAAACCAAAGGTAGTTCGCAATATATTAATGCAGGCTTATCGTCGCCCTGAAGCCGTCACAGATGAATTAATTGATATCTTGATGACACCAGCTAAGGATACAGGCGCAGCGGATGTTTTTCTGGCTTTTACCCGCTATTCTCAAGGACCTTTACCAGAAGACTTGTTACCTAATCTTAGCTGCCCTACAGTCTTATTATGGGGTACGGAAGATCCTTGGGAACCTGTAGCTATGGGCAAAGAACTAGCTCAAATACCTACTGTAGATGAATTTATTCCCCTTGAAGGATTGGGTCATTGTCCTCAAGATGAAGCCCCAGAAATAGTCTATCCTATTTTATTAGAATGGATTCAAGGGCAATCAGAGAAGAATTAAAGCAGTGTAGAGAAATAAACTATGCCCTGTATGTACTGAAGAGTATTAATCAAAAGCAAATGTCCACACTCAATTTAAGTTGGTCGATAAATAAAATTTCAGTTCGTTTATCGATCTTTATTTTTTTGAATAGCTTCGGTTTATTAAATTTGGGCAATAATTTTGCGATCGCGCCAGTATTAGCCCGCAGCGAACCTTTGGAAAATCTTATCCGAAAACAACCCTCAGATTCGAGATTAGAACAGCAGCAGCAGCAATTAAGAGAAAGACAGGAGCAAATAAGAACAGATTATCAGCAAGAATGGGATTTACAACAGCAGCGGTGGAGAAATCGGCTAAAAAATCAGCAACAAGAAAACCAAGAATATAGGAGACAAAATCAAGAGCGAATTCACCAGCAAAACGAGCTAAGAATATTGCGCGAAAAAAACCGTCAAAGACGACAATTGATTATCCAACCCCATCAATAAATAAAGATTAGAAAGCGCACTAAAATCAAACCTTGACAAATTTGCCTGAATATTTTCCTACCGTTCTAACTCCGTTTTCCAGAACTAAATTAAAATTAAAGGTTAGGTTTGAACCCGAACCAGAAAAAGATATTATTCCATTGGTTACATTAAGAAATTCTTCCGATTCATTTTTACCATTACCGTTTAAATCGATCCAAACTCTTGCTTTTTTGAAGAAAGATTGTCGTGCCAGGGAAGCATTTCTCTCATCG
>CAKZYI010000856.1 GCA_937884735.1 uncultured Pleurocapsa sp. | reverse complement strand
CCCCAGCCTGCACTTTAACTAACTGTACCTCTCCAGCGCGATCGCCCGTAGGTAGAAAGGTAATCTCTCCCGATGCTCCTGCGGCAGAAAAATCTGGATCTAATAAAGCCTGCTGAATACTGGCTCTGGTTGCTGACTGCTTAATTGCTGCCCCTAGAGCCATCGTTGCATCGTAAGTTAGGGCTGAACGCCAGTTGACTGCACCTCCCCAGAGATTTGTTGCCAGTTCCACAAAGCCGCTATCGGTATTATCCGTATTCCAGGGAACGGCTAGTATCATATCTCTCACGTTATCTTGCCCAAGCTGGAGAGTGCGGAGTTTATATAAACTATCTCCACCAAGTAGGGGTAATTCCCCTTTATTGATCGAAGCCAGGAGAAAAGTTTTGTCGAGGGTTTCTAAAGCATTGATTCCTGATGAATTAGGAAATAATGCGATCGCTTGGGCATTTTTTTCCTTAATCTCTGCCAGAACATCAACAATATCAAAATTAGGTTGATTAAAATTAAATTCTGCAACTACTGCACCATCTTTTTTGCTCAAACTGTTTTTAAAAACATCTCGCATTGAGGTACTGTAGCTACTGGCAGAATTATAAACAACCGCAGCCTGTATTATCTGAATCTGATTAACCAGATGTTCTACTAGAGCATTTCCTGCAAAGCAATCACTAGACACGGTTCGAAATTCATAGCTACCCACATTAGAAATCGCAGTAGAGGTACTAGTAGGGGAAATAACCACCAAACCCTTATTTTGATATACTTGGGCTGCTTCTAGGGTCACATCACTAGAAAAATGCCCCACTACACCCAGAATTTCTGGGTTTTTGCTAAAGCGATCGGCTAACTCTTTGGCTATATTAAGATCGTTACTGTCATTGGCGATAATTAATTTGACTGGCTTGTTATTAATTCCACCACTGCTATTAATTTGTTCTTGTGCTTGAGCCGCACCCCGCAGTATTTCTTTGGCTACATTAATTTCTGCATCTATGGGTACAGGTATGGCGATACTGTAGAATGGGCTTGTCCCAATACGGGCATTATTCAAATAAATCAAAGATTCAGGATCGTTACGCTGAATTTTTAAACTATTTTCCCATTGAGATGCTGCTTGTTGATAGTTGCCATATTCATAACTATTGGCAGCAGTTTGTTTTGGCGTACTAGGATTTTTGTCTAGGAGTATCTTGTCTCCTGTGCTAACTCGACTGTCTGAATCATTTATTTCTACAGACTTTTGGGTTGTTTGATTAGTTGATTTAGCAGTAGGCTTGGTTGCAGAATCTTGTAATAGCCATCCTTGGCAGCTAGTCAAATTTAAAGTTGCGATCGCTGTTAAGAAAATCAGCTTTATTTTGGCTCTACTGCTCATAATACAAACTGCGAATATTGATGACTATTTATTCTGTCTAGTTTGGATGAAAAATCGATTTTAGGCTAGTAGTCGAAGGCGTAAACAGGTCACCCTTTTTTACCTAAAACCTCGACGATATAGCAATTCTTAGATTTGTGATGTATGTCTCAATTAGCCATTGGCCAAAACTAGAGCATCAGACTGTACCTCGTGTATGTGAGAATCCCTATATCTAACTTGTTACTCGCTACAATTAGTAACTTTGCTTGTATCCCTCTTAATTTATACAGCCATAACGCATATGTAGCAGGTATTCAGCAATAAGTGTAATCAAGATGAGAATTAGCTGATTATTTGGCAAACTCTTTTCTAGATACAGCTCATTAAGATTTGGGAAATTGAAAGTTTAATAACAGTTGAATGTGCAATTTTTTGTGATTACGAATCTATTAAATATTTAATCACTGTTGTCGATCCTTTGATTCATATTTGAGAGGTAAATAAATGGTTAGGGTAAAATGGAAAGTCTTGTGTGGTAAAACCTTAATTTGGCTAGCAGCAGAAATATTACTTTGTTTGGTGGGAATGGATGATATTGCTGACTACAGTGAGTTTCTTTTCGATCGCCATTCCAACAATTCTAGTATTGTTTGTCTTAACCAAAAATAATAGGACTTTAGCCCCGTGTCTTATTACAGCTTTAATTTCTCAATCTTTGTGACTTCTTAATAACTACATTGCTATTGACATAAAAAAGAGGCAGCCTAGTTAAAGACTTGCCTCAAAAAATGGTTTAATTTGGATGCTGAGAAAACATAACTAACCAATTGATCGCCTATTTTAAGAATTCATAAAGCCAAAAGCTGATAGCCACGAACCATAGCATTAGCTCTTCTGTCTTAAAACTCGCAGCGATTTTACATCATTCCCATGCCACCCATTCCAGGCATACCGCCCATGCCGCCCATGCCGCCCATGCCGCCAGGCATACCGCCACCAGCAGGCATTGCGGGTTCGGGTTCGGGTTTCTCTACTACTAGAGCTTCTGTAGTCAATACCATACCTGCGAGCGAAGCTGAGTTTTGTACCGCAGAGCGTACTACTTTAGCAGGATCGATAACTCCCATAGCGATCATGTCGCCAAATTCACTAGTCAGAGCGTTATAACCAAGTTTGAAATCGCTATCACGTACTTTTTCGACGATTACAGAACCTTCTACACCAGCATTGTTAGCTAGTTGGCATAGAGGTGCTTCTAAGGCTTTGGCAAAAATATCTGCTGCTACCTGTTCTTCACCGTCTTCTAGCTGCCCTATGAATTCGGCTAGCTTTTTGGATAGGTGAATCAAAGTAGTGCCACCACCAGGAACAATACCTTCATCTACCGCTGCTTTGGTCGCATTTAGGGCATCTTCAATACGTAGTTTGCGGTCTTTTAGTTCTGTTTCGGTAGCTGCACCAACTTTGATTACAGCAACACCACCAGCTAGTTTTGCGATGCGGTCCTGTAGTTATTCTTTATCGTAGTCGGAGTCAGTTACCGCTAGCAGTTTGCGGAGTTGTTCTACTCGCTTGGAAATATCGTCGCTATTTCCAGAACCAGACACCATTGTGGTATTTTCTTTGTCAATGGTAATTTTGTCTGCTGTGCCTAGCATATCCATGTCTACGCTATCGAGACTTAGACCTACTTCTTCAGAGATTACCTGACCACCAGTAAGAACAGCAATGTCTTGCAGCATTTGCTTACGGCGATCGCCAAAGCCAGGAGCCTTGATAGCAGCAACGTTTAGTACGCCGCGGGCTTTGTTAACTACCAAAGTGGCTAGGGCTTCCCCTTCTAGATCTTCTGCGATGATTAGTAAAGGCTTGCTTTCACGGGCAACTTTTTCTAAAACTGGCACAAGATCGGCGATCGCACTAATTTTTTTGTCAGTAATTAAAATTACCGCACCGTCAAACTCAACGATTTGTTTTTCTTGGTCGGTAACAAAGTAAGGAGAAACATAACCGCGATCGATCTGCATTCCTTCAACTACATCTAGTTCTGTAGCCAAAGATTTTGATTCTTCTACAGTAATCACGCCATCTTTAGTTACTCGGTTCATCGCCTCGGCGATCATGTTACCAACTTCTTCATCGTTACCAGAAGAAACTGTTGCTACTTGAGCGATCGCATCTCCCGCAACGGGTTGAGCAATAGCTGCTATTTCTGCTACCAAGAAATTGGTAGCTTTATCTAAACCTTTTTTTAAGGCAACGGGATTAGCTCCTGCTGCTACGTTTTTTAAACCTTCTTTAATTAATGCTTGGGCAATTACTGTTGCAGTAGTTGTACCATCACCAGCATTATCTTTAGTTTTGGATGCAACTTCTTGAATTAGTCTTGCACCAGTATTTTCGAGAGGATCTTCTAAGTCAATTTCTTTGGCGACGGTGATTCCATCATTGACAATTTGAGGCGCGCCAAATTGTTTTTCCAATAAAACATTACGACCCTTGGGACCAAGAGTGATTTTAACAGCATCTGCAAGGGCATTTACGCCTCTTTCTAATGCTCGTCTCGACTCTTCGTTAAACGAAACGATCTTCGCCATAGGATTTTATTCTTTTAGTTCCGCTACACAATTCCATTTGCAAATTTAGCACTCTTCGGTAGCGAGTGCTAAAGTATATTATCTGAATTTTTAAATTGTTTCGTCTTGTAGTGATAACCGAAACCTATTGATCGAAAACTTAATATAAAATCAACATAATTATGGCGACAAAGAGAATTACTGCGATCGCCACAAAGTAACGCATTTGATTGAGCTGAGTTTCTAACTTTTGAATCGCTTGCTTGGTACCAGCAAATAGTGTGTTGATATATCTTTGCTGCTCTAGACTGCGATTATCAATTTGTATTCCTATTTCTTGAGCATTGGGA
>CAKZYI010000855.1 GCA_937884735.1 uncultured Pleurocapsa sp. | reverse complement strand
GACGCTGCGGGGAATCGTACCCAAACTATTGTCAATGGAGTTACAGAAAACTACAGCACTAATAACCTCAATCAATATCAATCGGCGGGAACTACTACCTATAGCTATGATCTCGATGGTAATTTAACCTCCAAAACCGAAGGGGGTCAAACCTGGACTTATAGTTACAATGACGACAATTGTTTGGTTGAAGTTATCGATGGGGACAATAACCTCACTCAATATGAATACGACGCATTTGGCAATCGCACCGCTACAGTTTACAACGGTCAGCGTACTGAATATTTGATCGATCCTTTTGGTTATGGGGATGTCATCGCCGAATACGATAGTGATGGTAACTTAGTTGCTAAATACGAACATGGTATTGGTTTGGTCAGTCGTATCGATGGGAGTAATAACCAATCTTTCTATGATTTTGACGGTACGGGTTCGACCGCAGCATTGACGGAACAGACTGAGACAGAGCTTAATAGCTATGCCTATCGTCTTTTTAGGGAAGATTTCTATGAGTGCAAATACTTCGATACATCTTAAAAAGCAAAATTTTTGTACTTCAGTAATTCAAAGAGATAATCATGAACAAAATAAAATATATAGGCATTCTTGTTATATTCAATTGTTTATTGAGTGCTTGTGGCTCTAATTTTACAACCTACGATAAGGACTCACAAAATACTAGAAGAAACAACCTAGCTACTGAAAATACTCGCTTGATTGTTGACAAAAACGATAGAGTTGTAAGAAAGCTTGGTGGTTCTAATGTCGTAGGAGAAAAAATATTTAATTCAGACAAATCTCTTTCATGCAGCTTAAAAAGTTGGGAATTAATAGGAGTATTTGTAAATGAGCATTTGAGAACAACACAAGGGGAATTTGTTTTTGAAATTACCAATCATGCTCCCAAAGACCATAATTGGGTGATATTTGAACTTTTGATTTTAGATGAGAAGGGAAAGGTACAAACAACTTCTAATCCATTCAGAGACTTACAGGGAGAAAGTCTACAAATTAATCCTCCAATAGAACAAGGTCAAACTAGAACTCTAGTTAGAGGATGGAAATATAGGATTGGATGGCATGATGTAACTTTAAAATCTTGCCAATGGGCTAATTCGGGTGCTGATTACTTTGAAAAATATCCAGAATTAAAAGATTATCCAATTCCATAGTTTTAAAATTGATGATATTACCATTTTTTGACTTTGGTTTAAGAACTAACAAATTAAAAGTAAAAATATCATGAATCACGATAATTAAAATGGCTTTACTGTTATTATTTATGTTCCATAAGAATAAACAGGTATTTTAAAAATATTTGTACACTTCGTTATTCAAAACTAATAATTATGGAGAAAATAAAATATATCAGCATTATTTTTGCATTTACTTGTTTATTAAACGCTTGTAATTTCAATTCTAAAGCTCAAGATAACAATTCGCAGAATACCGAACAAGATAAGGCTACAATAGAAAACTTGCCAGATGGAAATTATCTCTATTGTTCCGATCCTAATCCATATCCATATGAAGACAAAATAGATGCTCATAGATACTGCTTTACTTTTATAAAGGTTGAAATGAAAGTGGTAGGAGGTTATTTTTATACAGCGCCAAAAGATACTCCATATATATGTATAGAAGGAAAAGTAAAAAATAATTGGGTGATTGGTATTGGCTATGAAGATATAGGACCCAGTTCAGAACCATATACAGAAGAAGATTTTTCATATCTAAATGAATTACCTGATAATCCACCACTGGGCTATTGGGATGACGTAGAAGGTTTTCAAGGTGGTTTCAACTTAAAAGTTGGTAATCCAAGCCTATATAAATTATCTTCACCCAGCGAGGATAAATATACTTCTTACTGGGCGACTAAGCTCTACAAAAATGCTCAACTTAATTTAAGCAATTTTGAACATATAGAAGCAAATAATTTACCAGAATATACTGGATGTAAGAGCAAATAGCTATTCCAAAACAGCATATTTTGGGTATGAAAATAAATATATATGCGACTTTCTAAAACTCAGCAATTTTGTAAATTATCAATAATCTAAACATAACAAATATTATGACTACAGATCCTTTAAACATGAGACTATGACAGGTTTGTGACATGCAATAATGGTAATATCTGTCACAAAATAGCTGCTGACACTATCAACTATTTCCATAATTGGTTGAGTTATTTTTAGTGCTTTGGATATTATAGAGTCAATTATTTCTATCTGCTTATCAAGTGGACAATATAGAAAATGCAGTGTTTTTTGAACTGACATAATAAATGCAAAGACCCCTCAATTAAGTTCTCCTAATTTATTTGAAAATATAGGTTCGCCATACTCTTCTTCGAGCTTTTCAATAGCTTGAGGATACAGTCTCATTAAACTAACCGTAGGATTGCCTAAAGAAAAAGTATGACGTTTGTTTGTATCACTTTGTTCTTGTGGTGCAAGATATTCAATTTCACTCCAAGGAATCAATAGAGAAGGATAAAATATTTCATTTGAAAAAGACGAATTTGTAAAAAGATACATTCCTTCTTCTGACACACCTATATTTAACGGTCGAATCACGGTGCTATTTTTATCGCTATGAGTTCTAAAGATTCCTTGCTGATTTGTAATAAATGCGCTAGGGCAGCACTGCTCTATCTTATATCTTTTGGATAGTTCATTCCAACCGCTAGATATAGATAAAAACCATAAAAATAGAGCAATGCATAATATTCCTATTACAAGGTTTTGAACAAAATTAGACATATTTCCTAAAATGGTTGAGATTATAAAGTAAAATTAAAGACTAAGAATAAAATTGAAATTCTGTACTTTGCAACCTATTTTTGCCTATCTACTTAAATAAAGTACAAGAGTTATTACTGTTATATTTTATATTATAAGTAGTTTTATCATGCCTATTTTGATATTGCTAGTAAATCGATTCTTAACAACGCGCTTCATCACGATATCTTCATAATAATCTTATTATTTAGCCTATTTATTTAAAGCAAATATAAAATTTTAACTCTTTATAGTATGAAAAAATACTTGATGTTATTTTAGTATTAATTTGATATTTACGAAGATAAAGTATTTTTTATATCTTCTGTATTTGTATCTTTAAACTATTCATTACCAATTAGCAAACTATATTTATCTCACGTTATTATCTTTTATCTTTAACAAATGTCTAACAATACTAATTCTCATAACTTGTCTACCTTTGGCTGGAACTTCTTTTTTATTGGAGACATCAAACTGACGACTGATAGTGACTGAAATGTCTATATCTCCAATTTGGGAATTGAATCTATCTTTTCACAGCAATTTTCAAGCGAAGAATCATCTAGTAGTACCAATAGCTTAAGTTTACAGCACCTCCTACGACCCTATTCTTCTAATCAAAGAATTTTTAAACAAAAAGCAGACGGTAGCTACGAAGGCAATGATGGAACCTTAACTTGGAATACCGATCATTATGAATTAGAAGCTAATGGCAGCAAAATTGTTTTTCGTTCCGACGGTCAATTAAATTACGTAGAATACAGCAACGGTTATCTTTTGAGTGCTGGATATACTAACGATTTACTTACCGAACTTTCAGACAGTAACGGAGATAGCTTTGCTATAAACTACAATTCCGATGAACGTATTGAAACAGTTACCAAAGGAGCGGGACAAGTTAATACTTACAGCTACGATGTAACTGGACAGTATTTACTCAGCGTCGAAGATGCTAATGGTACGACTAGCTTCAGTTACAATAATCCTTTCGACCCGACGATAGTTTCCAGCATCACCTATAGCGATGGCTCACTCGTTAGCTACGACTACGTCCATGTTCGACGGTTACAACAGGATATTAATGGCGAAGGCAGAGAAGCTATTTCCTATATTTTTAACGAGAGTGGAGAAATCACTTCAGTTACCGATGCTAATGGCGTACTAGTTCTCTACGAATATGATGATAATGGTCGCCTCATTTCCCAACAGATAGCAGGCAGCGAAATAGTACTCAGCTATAGCTATGGTTCTGCTGGTGAAGTCACCGTGACTGATGCTGACGGCGCAACTGTCGAACTGTTACCTAGCGAACAAGGACTTTTTCTGAATCAGTCAGATGCTCTTGGTCGCTTTACTCAATTGCAATACGACGAGCGAGGAAATCTGACAGGAATTAATGCTGCCGAACAGTTTGGCATTACCTATGGCTATGACGAGCAGGGTAATGTAACTAGCCAAATTAATCCTTTGGGAAATGAAGTAAAATTCAATTACGAGCCAAATCACGAAAAGCTACAAACTGTTACCGATGCACGCGGTAATGATCTCAGCTATAGCTATAACGAGCAAGGCTACTTAACTGCTATTACCTATGAAGATGGTAGTTCGGAGAACTTCACTGTAGACGAACAGGGAAACACTGTCGAATCCATTAACCGTCGGGGTATAGCGATTGGCTATGAATATAACGCTCTGGGTCAGGTAACTCGCGTTGACTATCAGGATGGTTCTGCCGACACTTACAGTTACGACGACACAGGTCGTCTGACTAACACTACTGATGCTAGTGGCACAACTCTAATTGAGTACGATGCTGATAATCCTGACTTGATAGCTAAGATTACTTATTCGACAGGACGATCTCTCGCCTATACTTACGATAATGCTGGTCACCGTACTCAGATAGTGGATCAGAATGGTAGCGAAGTTAACTACAGCTATGACGGTTTGGGAAGGCTGTCGGGTTTAACCGATGAAACAGGTAGTAACATTGTTTCATATACCTATAACGATGCGGGTCGTTTGACACGGGAAGAAAATGGCAACGGTACTTATACTACCTACAGCTATGATTTGGCAGGTCAACTACTAAATCTTGCTAACTATGCTGCCGATGATTCCTTAAATTCTAGCTATGTTTACACCTACGATGACTTGGGAAGACAAATTAGTGTTACTGACCTAGATGGGGAGTGGGTTTATGAATATGATGCAGCCAGTCAATTAACAGGTGCAATATTTACTTCCACCAATCCCGAAATCGAGAATCAGGATCTAACCTATGTCTACGATGCTGCGGGGAATCGTGTTCGGACTATTGATAACGGAGTTACTACTGAATATCAAGCTAATGATCTTAATCAGTACACTAATGCTGGTGCGGTCGATTATCAATACGACCTCGACGGTAATCTAACTCATAAGAGTGATGGGGTTAATAGCTGGACATATGGCTATGACGATCGTGATCGTCTAATTAGTGTTCTCGAAGCTGATGGTTCGTTAACCGAATACGAATATGATATCTTTGGCAATCGTATTGCTACAGTTTATAACGGCGAGCGCACTGAATATTTAGTTGACCCCTTTGGTTATGGCAATGTAGTAGGGGAATACGACGGTAGCGGTAATTTAACTGCTGAATATACTCACGGTATCGGGTTGGTCAGTCGCACCGACAGCAGTAATGTTGCTGCTTACTATGACTTTAATGCTACTGGTTCGGCGATTGGTTTAACAGGAACAGGAGGCGAATTACTTAACCGTTATGGTTATCTACCCTATGGAGAGAGCTTGATTGAAAGTGAATCCATAGATAATTCCTTTGAATTCGTCGGTCAGTGGGGAATTATGGAAGAGGCTTACGGTCTTGATTTTATGCGGGCGAGGTTTTATTCGACCTCTGAAGGAAGATTTCTTAATACTGACCCAATTGGTTTGGCAGGCGGTGATACCAATATTTATCGTTATGTCAACAATAATCCTTTAAATTTAATCGATCCATCTGGGTTAATTGGAGTTGGATTTGACCTTACTTTATTTCAGTTTGGGATCGGAACTGGTCAAAAAAATAAATTCTTCTCGGAATTAGGAGGAACTGCTGGTGCTTATCTTAATTCTGACGGAGTAACATTTGGAGTTACAGGAGGGGTAACTCGTCCAGGCGATTTGACAGACTCAGATTATGTAGTTGGAGAATTTTCGTCTTCTGGGCTGGGTGTTTTTGTCACAGGACTTAGTAGTGCTGAACAGCAGAACGAAAGAATAACTAGCACGTTCAGGGTTGCCACCCCATTTGGGTCAATAGCAATCGGCTACAATAACGGAAGTGCCGAAGAAAGAAACTTTTTTACTGATTGGGTTGTTACTTTTGGAGGTTCTTCTACAAGTCTCGGTGTTAGCAATACGACAGATGGTCCAGGCATAGTAATTGTAGAGACTCCTCGTCTTCCACTTCCTGGTCCTGACGATCCGCGTCTTCCTGGTGGTGATGCTAATTACGACGGTATAAACAACCCCAGAATTCAACTTATACCTCCACCTTACACTGAAGAAGTAGAAGATGGATTTGAAGAATCAGAAGGGCAGGTGTGGCGACCAGCTTGTCCTCTAATCTTAGACTTAGATGGGGATGGTATCGAACTTACTTCCTTAGAAAACTCCGAGGTTTACTTTGATATCGATGGAGATGGTTTTAGAGAGAAGACTGGCTGGTTAAAATCCGATGATGGTTTGCTGTTCTTTGACCGCAACGGAGACGGTTATATTAATGATATTTCCGAACTATTTGGCAACCAAACTACGGGGGGTTTTAGCGAACTACAAGAACTAGACAGCAACAACGACGGTCAAATTACCGCCGCCGATACTAACTTTGCCAATCTACAGGTATGGCGCGATTTCGATGGCGATGGACGTTCCGATGTTAACGAACTCTTCACCCTTGACGAACTGACTATTACCAAAATCGATGCGGTAGGCAATAGCGTCAATATCACTAACGAAGGTCATCTCATCGACGAAACAGCCAGTTTTGAATTAGCCGACGGCACGCAACGGAAAGTAGCCAATGTTTGGTTCGGTCTCGACCAATTTGATTCTTACTACGACCACAACTCTACTTTTAATTCCCCCGTTGTTCTCACAGAGCAAATCCTCCAACTGCCCGACCTCAGAGGCTATGGTAACTTACCCAGTCTGCGAATTGCGATGGCAAAGGATGAGACATTGCTAAATTTAGTCCAATCCTTTACCGACAATGTAAACTCTGGGGATGTAGTTGCTGCCCGTCAGTTAATGCGCCCCATCATGTATCGTTGGGCTGGAGTTGAAGAGGTAGATCCTGTTGATAACTATCCCAATGCCAATATCGATCTTCAGGAATTAAGATTTCTCGAAGCATTTGTCGGTCGTAGCTGGAACAATACCAATCCCAACTCTGGCGGAGCAGAGACTTTAGCCAATACCTATAAGCAACTTCAAGGAGATTTGGAAACAAGGTTACTAGTTCAACTAACCGAGTCTCCCGTCACATACAACACCGTTTCTGAAACTTACCAGTTCTCAGGTAGCCTGGATGAAGCAGCAGTGCAATTTGAGGCTATTATTATCCAATCCCAAAATTCTGCCTCGGAAATATTAAAGCTTCAGACTCTTGCCTTAGCCCAATATATTCAGCAAGAGTCGGGAGATCGGGCAGCCTGGGTCTTAGAAGATATTCTTGATGAAACTCTGACGGGAACAGAAACAGAGAATCAACTATATGGCTGGCTTGGTAATGGTAATACTGTTGGAAGTTCGGGCGACGATACTTTAAATGCTGGTAACGGCAAAAATCGTCTGTTTGGGGGATTTGGGAATGACTCTCTCGTATCTGGTTCGGGACAAGACACTCTCTTCGGTCAAGCAGGAGATGACACCCTCAGAGGCGGAAGCGGAAACGATCTCTACTATGGGGGTGTAGGAAACGACCTAATCAGTGAAGATGCTTATGATTCTAGCCAAGATACATTAATTGGCGGTGTTGGCAATGATTACCTATTTGGCACTGGTGGTAATGACACCTACTTGTTTAACAAAGGTGAGGGCTCGGACACAATCTCTGATTCTATTCTGATTCGTCAATATGCTCGACCTTCTAAAATTGACAGCGGTGGTGTTAATGACACTCTAATCTTTGGTAATGGTATTACTCGCAGTAACTTGAGATGGAACTTTGACGGGAAAGACCTTAAGTTTACCTTAATAAACTCTCCTAACAATAATTTGACCATTGAGAACTACTATAATTCCATGTATCGGATTGAGATTATTCAAGTTGTAGGTTGTCAGTTTACTTCTGCTGAAATTATTGGCTCTCTAACATGGAGAGATACAAGTAACACCAATTATCTGAGTTGGCTTGAAAGCGAGATTTCCTATCGTGGTTTAGTAGGAGACGACAGGATTACCACAGGTAGTTATAGCGATACTATTTGGGGTGGTGCAGGTAATGATTATATTACCTCTAATGGTGGTAACGATACTATCGTAGGTAACGATGGTAACGATACTTTAAACGCAGGTGATGGCGATGACTCCCTCAACGGCGGAAATGGTGATGATTCTCTAAGTGCTGGAAATGGCAATAATTATTTAGTGGCAGGAAACGGCAATGATATTTTGATGTCGGGTTCTGGGGAAGATACTCTCTATGGTCAAGGAGGCGATGATACTCTTAACGGTGGAAGTGGCAATGATATTTACTACGGTCAAGCTGGTAATGACTTTTTGAGTGATGACATTGAAAGTTATGGTGTAGATACTCTAGATGGTGGTATTGGTAATGACACGCTCAATGGTGCTGGTGGTAATGATGTCTACATCTTTAATCGAGGCTATGGCTCAGATACTATCGTAGATTATGTCCGCGTTCGTCAGTATGCTCGACCTGCAAAAATAGAAAGTGGTGGTAATAATGACACACTTATCTTTGGGAATGGTATTACTCTTAACAATCTAAATTGGAGTTTTAATGGAGACGATCTGGTCTTTAGTTTGTCTAATTCTGCTGGTGACAGTCTAACTATTGAAAATTACTCAAATCCTTTTTATCAGATTGAAAATATTGAGGTTGAGGGACAGACTATTGTGATTGAGGAAGATATTTAGCTTTATTTAATTCTTACTTTAACTAAATAATTTTCCGTTATTTCAAGAGTAGTATTTCTGTTGAAGATTACTACTCTTTTTTTATTTTTGCATTTGATTAGATATTGCCTAACTAAAACTATGAATTGCGTTTAAGTTCAAATGTCTTTTTTTTAGTTAACTCATATTGTTTATAGTTGTTTCCCAATTAATTGCTTCGAGGAGTCGTGTAAATCACTACTGCTAATGCTGGCTATTTCTCCTAATCCCGAACTTGGCTGCATAATGGCAAACCTTTTGAGTGCTTCTTCTAGAGGGATATATCTCCCCGCCGTCTTCTAGGCATTTTTCTGTGAGAGGTGGGGCAATTTATGTCCTTATTTAGCGATCGCAAATTAGCTATCTTAAAAATTACTAGGTTTTAATAGTGTAATTTAGAAAATAATTAGAGATAAAATAAAGCTGGCGATCGCTAAAATACACAATGCTAATTTTTTACGGTATTTTTGCGTCTTAGAAATGCTTTTAGTTTTGCAGGCAGATATTTTTTGTAAGCTAGAAAAAAGTTCATCTGCGGTTTCTATTTCATCAGAAGATGATAAATCGAATATAGGTGCGAGACTAGCTTTACTAATTTCATAATTCTGCTGATTATTTTCAAGCATTTCTGTTGAGAAATATTGATTTTTCAAAGTTGTTTTAGCAGGAATATAAATTTTTTTACGATATTTTTTCATATTAGTTGCTTTGTTTTGAGAGTTAACAATATTATTGACTTTAATTTTATATAGTGCTTGATTCAATAACTTTTCTTCAATATAAGAATAACCACGGCTCAAAGAATAAATTGCCTGTTTTAAATCTTCAACAAAGCTTTCTTTTAATAAATAACTAGATGCGCCAGCCTGTAAGGATTGAGTAATGTATTTTTGGTTATTATGACTAGACAGCATAATCAACTTGGTATCTGGTAATACTCCACAGATATGTTTAGCTACTTCGACGCCATTAATTTTGGGCATTTCAATATCCAATAAAACAATATTAGGTCTAAGTTTTTTGGCTAAAGAGATCGCTTCAACTCCATTTTTTGCCGTACCAACTATTTCTATTTCTGTTTCGTCTCTCAAGATTGACTTTATACCTTCTTGTATCAAATATTGATCGTCTGCGAGAAGAATTCTGATCGTCATAATATTTAATTAATTTAATTAGTCTAATTTAATAAAAATAACTGAGAGATTGTTTGCGGGCATTTCAATCACCTGCTGTAGCTGTAAACCAGCATTATTAGCAGTTTCAACTACCATCTCTAAATTCCTAACTCCCCAAGTTGAATTGCGATCTTGTAGAGAGCGATCGAATTGAGCATTGCTAATAGCGGTGTGTTTTCCGTTGCGTTTAAATGGGCCGTATAAATAAAGTATTCCCCCAGGAGATAAAATTTCGGCTGCACCCTCCATTAAACCTACACAGGCTGACCAAGGAGAAATATGAATCATGTTGATATTAACTATTACATCAATTTTCCGCTGTTCTACTTGTTCGATCCAATTATCTTGAGTTACATCAATCGCTAAAGGTAAAGCCACATTATTTAAATTGCTCGCATTTTTCCAAGCAATAATACTTTCTCTAGCAGTGGGATTAATATCACTAGGAATCCAACTCCATGACTTGAAACGAGATGCAAAAAAAACGGCATGCTCTCCTGTGCCGCTGGCAATTTCTAAAACATTACTAGTTGGTGTTAAATTATCGCTTAATACTTTTAAAATTAATTCTCTGTTGCGTTGAGTTGCAGGAGCATATTGTCTGGCATCCATCGGAAATTACTTAGAACAAATGGGGATCGAGCTTTGTCATTCTATATTAAATAGGCAAAAAGGTGTGTGTTTTCTTGCTATATGTAATCTTAATTTAGATTATGATAATTGACAGACTGTAATGACTAAGTAAATTTACGTAGAAACAGCAAAATAAACACAATAAACACAAACTATTTGATAAGTAGCTCCACCCAATAAAAGGCACAATAGAAAATTGGGATAAAAGCATTTCTTTCTTTGACCCCCCAATACATGCAGCAAACTATATGCCTTTGCCAACTCCTATCTCAACCATTTAATGTTGAATGAAGTGGAATTACTTATTTATAAAGTAGAGCTGCTTGTTCGCTTTTTTCTCAAAATATTTAGGGCACGTCATCAATTAAATGATTAATAAACAATTATGAAAACAGTAATTATTACAGGGGGAAATAGCGGATTGGGCTATCATTGCGCTCAAGAAATCGCTCAAAATCCAAATTGGCAGATAATCATTGCCTGTCGTAACCCAGAAAAAGGAAAAATAGCAGTCAAAGGATTACAAAAAACCACTAACTCTACTCAAGTAGAAATGATGCAGCTAGATTTAGCCGATCTGACTTCAATTAAAACTTTTGTAGCCCAACTCAAAGATCGAAGTCTGCCTCCCCTTCATGCTTTGGTATGCAATGCGGGGGTGCAGTTTATCCAAAGACAAACCTATACCAAAAATGGTTTTGATATGACTTTTGGAGTCAACCATTTAGGACACTTTTTATTAACCAATTTGCTGTTGGAAGAGTTGGCAAAACCAGCCAGGATTGTATTTGTTAGCAGCGACACTCACGACTCTAGCAAAACTACAGGAATGCCCGCACCTTATTTCCGCGATCCGCAGTTAATGGCGCATCCTCAAGAAGATCCAGCTTTGAAAGATAAAAACATTGGGGAAATTGGGCGCATTGCTTATACGACTTCTAAGCTGTGTAATGTTCTACATGCCTATGAATTATCCCGCAGAATTCAGAATAGGAAAGAGTCTATTACTGTTAATGTCTTCAATCCTGGGTTGATGCCAGGAAGTGGTTTAGCCAGTGACTACACCCCCACCGCTAAGTTTGTTTGGAATAATATTTTGCCAATTCTTTGCCGTTTTGTTCCTAATGTAAACACAATGGAAAACGCAGGGAAAGCATTAGCTAGGCTGGTATTAGATAGTGATTTGGAAGGAGTGACAGGAAAGTATTTTAGCTGTTTTGAAATGATTAATTCTTCTAAGGAATCCTATGACTTGAGTAAAGCAAAGGAGTTGTGGGAAGGAAGCGAACAATTATTAATAAGTAATGAGTAACAAGTAACAAAGGCGCATAGTTAGCCGCATATAGTAATAACTAATGACTAACAACAAATAACTAATAACCAATGACTAATGACTAACAACAAATAACTAACAACAAATGACTAATAACAACATGATCGATAACAAATTTTCTAGATCTCAACACTGGTGGAGAAACAGCGTTATTTATCAAATTTTCCCCCGAACTTTTGCTGATGGAAACGGCGATGGTAGTGGAGATATTCAGGGAATTATTCAAAAACTAGACTATCTCAATGATGGAGATATCAACAGCGACAAGTCTTTACACATTGATGCAATTTGGCTTTCGCCGATTAATAAATCTCCGATGTATGATAATGGTTATGATGTTAGTGACTATTGTGCGATCGCTCCTGTATTTGGTACTTGCGATGACTTTGAAACCCTAATTGCCCAAGCACATCAAAGAGGCATTAAAATAATTCTAGATTTGGTCATCAATCACACTTCTAACGAACATCCCTGGTTTTTAGAATCTTGTTTTGGTAAGGAAAATCATAAAAGCGACTGGTATCACTGGCAAGATCCTAATGCCGATGGTGGTGTTCCGAATAACTGGCTATCTTATTTTGGTGGTACAGCCTGGACATATTGCCAAACCAGACAACAATATTACTACCATACATTTGATAAGCGTCAGCCTGACTTAAACTGGCGTAATCCCAAAGTAAAACAGGCTATTTACCAGATGATTCGCTTTTGGCTAGATAAAAAAGTTGACGGCTTTAGATTGGATGCGTCGAGTGTATATAGCAAAGACAAAGACTATCGCGATAATCCTTTAAAAGCAGAAGTAAAAGATAAGCAAGCATTTGAAAGTCAGCACCATTTATACGATAAAGACTTACCTGAAAATCATCAAATCATCAAGGAAATTCGTGCAATTATCGATGAATATGATAATCGCGTTTTAATTGGGGAGACATTTATTAGTAGTGGACTATATGAATCGGTTATTTTTCGCGGCGTAAATAACGATGAACTACACTTACCCTTTACGTTCGATTTTCCCTTTAGTCCTTGGTATCCAGGTCATTTGCAAAAAGAAATTATCAAAAAAGAGTTAATGACTCCTAAAGATGCTTGGTCGGTATATTTCCTCGATAATCACGATCTTTCTCGCCATTTATCCCGTTGGGTTGACTGTAGCCTCTGTGATAATCCCGTTGGTATTGCCAAGGCTGCTGCCACGATTTTGCTTACCGTAAAAGGTACGCCTGTTTTATATTACGGGCAAGAAATAGGCATGATAGACCACGAAAATATTCCTGCCAATAAATTGCGCGATCGCGCTACAATTGCTCACGAAGGAGAATCAGCTTCTAGAGACAAAGCACGCACACCAATGCAGTGGGATAACTCTGTTCGTGCTGGCTTTAGCTTTGGTAAAGATGTTGAACCTTGGCTACCAGTTAACGAGAATTACAAGGAAGTCAATGTGGCTACTGAGTTTGAGGATCGCGATTCGATTCTCAATTTTTATAAAGCTTTGATTAGAGTCAGAAAAAACAGCCATGCTTTACAAAAAGGCTGCTGGAGAACATTGATTCACTATCCTTACGAACATTTGGCTTACGTCAGAGAAACAGAAAAAGAACAAGTACTAGTTGTAATTAATTTTTCTTATGCCAAAGAATTGCAGATTGATGAAGAGATAGAGTGGGTAAATTGCCAAGTACATTTATCTTCTGATATTGGACCCGAAATATTCATGGTTTTACCTAAAAAGCGAAAGCGTTTTGAAGCTTCTATTTACCAGAAAAAAGGTTTTTACTTGCGGGTTGAATGATAATTACAAACCGATTTTACGCAGTATAGTCATGTTTTTATAGAATCCATTTAAGATCTTCATAATGGATTCTATAATTAATTTTGCCCAGGTACTTAGTTTGGCTACTGCTAGTGCAATCTCATTTTCAAACAAGTAATACCTGAATTTTTCCCCTGTTATCTAGTCGAAAACTATAGGATACTGGCAACAGTTAATAGGCTACATCAAAAAGCGATCGCATTGCAGTAGAGGTAGGCATCCAAAATCATAGTTCTAATGAAATATAGTGAATCATTGCCACTGTTGAATTCTAATAACATCTAGGCGATCGCCATTACTAAATTGATATCCATAAGCTTTAGCCTAAGCTAATTTTGATACAGATATGTTTAGCAATGCCTGAGATGATCGAGATTGATTCGTAATGGAATACCTGCACCCCTAGACGAACAAGATTTAAGAGGATTGTCTCGAATAAACTGATATGATCAAAACTACTCAAGATGCGACTGCTTCATCGACTGTTTATCGTTTTCGGCTGCAAGATTTTTTGCTCGGGGCACAGATGCTGTTTGTGGCTTTTGGAGCATTGGTACTAGTGCCAATTTTATCGGGTTTAGATCCCAACGTGGCTTTATTTACCTCTGGATTGGGAACATTATGTTTTCAGTTGGTTACGGGGGGTAAAGTTCCCGTATATTTGGCATCTTCTTTTGCCTTTATTGCACCTATAACTTTGAGTATTGAAAAATACGGTTTGGCTGCGACATTATCGGGACTTGCCGCTGCTGGAGTGGTCTATCTAATTCTCAGCTTAATTGTGTTTTGGGGTGATTCGGGAATAATTAATCGGTTTTTGCCGACTATCGTAACGGGACCCGTGATTATGGTTATCGGTTTGGGTTTAGCCTCTACCGCCGTAGATATGGCAACAAATGCAGGAGATAATTATAGTGGAGCGATCGCCATTGGGGTAGCTGCCATATCTTTATTAGTCACAATGTTGACCGCAATTACAGCCAGAGGTTTTCTGCGGTTAGTTCCCATTTTGGCTGGTATTTTTGCAGGTTATTTAGTTTCTTTGCCTTTGGGCTTAGTTGATTTTAGTCCTATTGCTCAAGCACCCTGGTTAGCCTTTCCTCGGTTTACCGCACCCCAATTTAGTTTACCTGCTATTCTTTTTATGATGCCTTTAGCGTTCGCTCCTGCGATCGAACACGTTGGCTATGTTTTGGCTATTGGCGCGGTAACGATAAATGACTACCTTAGAGATCCAGGGATACATCGGACTTTGTTAGGAGATGGTATTGCTACTACCTTAGCGGCATTTTTAGGTGGCCCACCCAACACTACTTATTCAGAGGTAACAGGAGCAGTCGCCCTAACTAGGGTATTTAATCCTGCAATTATGACTTGGGCAGCACTTTCCGCGATTTTGCTCTCGTTTTTTGGCAAGTTAGGCGCGATTTTGCAAACTATTCCCGTACCCGTAATGGGAGGAATTTTAATCGTTTTATTTGGTACGGTGGTAATTGTTGGCATGATTAGTCTAGTGCGGTCGTCAGAAGATTTATTGCAGCCTCGCAATATTGCGATCGTCGGCATAATTTTGATGCTAGGAGTAGGTGGCATGAGTGTTAAAGCAGGTTCGTTTGCCTTGGAGGGGATTGGGCTATCGAGCATTGTTGGGGTGTTGCTAAATTTATTACTTCCTCAAGGCAAAAAAGTCTAAGGGAACTAGTATCGCTATGGGAAAGTAATAAGCTTACTGTAAATCTACTAGATAGAAATTATAAAAATATTCAAAATATGGTTTATGCTCTATTCGAGTTAGTCAACCCACAATAATTTTCCAATTCAGCAATTAGCTCTTGCTTAGTTTCTAAAGATAAAAAAGAAGCCTGAAAAGAGTTTTTAGCCAGTTGATATAGCTCTTGTTTATTCAAATTCAATGACTCTTGAGCTGCTTGATAATTTTTGCTGACATAGCCCCCAAAATATGACGGATCGTCAGAATTAACGGTGGCACAGATATTCAAATCCAGTAGCTTTTTAAGATTGTGTTCTGCCATTGAATCGAAAACCTTCAATTCGACATTAGATAATGGACAGACTGTCAAAGGGATTTGGCGATCTACTAAATAATCTAATAGTTTTGGATCTTCCATCGAACGACCACCATGGTCGATGCGAGATACATCATAAAGGAGAATTGCTTCCCAAATATAATCTGGTGGGCCTTCTTCTCCTGCATGTGCTACGGTTAAAAACCCTTCTGCTTTGGCGCGATCGAATACTGCTTTGAACTTAGAAGGTGGATTGCCCTGTTCGGCAGAATCTAAACCAACTGCCACAATAGTATCTTTATAGGGTAAAGCCTGTTCTAAGACATTAAATGCCTCCTCTTGACTTAGATGGCGCAGAAAAGAAAGAATCAACTGGCTAGATATACCTAACTTAGATTCACCATCCTGCAAAGCCTGATAAATTCCTTGATATGCCGTTTCAAAGTCAATGCCGCGATCTGTATGAGATTGAGGATCAAAAAATATTTCCGTATGTCGTACACTGTCCCCTTTTTGTAATACTTGCGAGCCTTGGTAGTAAATATCGAGAAAAGATTCTAGATTGTCAAAGTTGTATGCTTCCTTTACTTCTGATACCGATTCATAAGGCAGATCGATTTTGTTGCGTTGAGCCAATTTAAACATCATCTCAGGCTCTAGAGTACCTTCAATATGCAAGTGTAGTTCAGCTTTGGGCAGATTTTGAATAAATTCTTTCATAATAGTTTATAAGTTAATTTGTGCAATAGCTGCTTTCTGTATCGAACGAAAAAAGCTCTAATGTAACAACAGAAAGTAGTGAGATTGATGCTGCTGTTGCAGTCTATCGCCTTATTAAGTTGGCTTTGCTTATTAATTTAAACTAACTCTAAAAAAATTCTAATTCTGAAGCAATGTATACAGTATGCAAATACTTCTAGCTTAAGTAGGATTTGGTTTTGATAGAGGGTAGTGCGATCGCTTTTACAATCAATCTTCTACTTCTGATGCCAATACCAAACAAAATTTTGGATGTCCGAACTAAATACAATTTATACTTTTTCTGGCAAAAATAATATTTTTGTTAAAATTTTGGTATTTCTAAAAATGCTGAAAAAATGAACAGAATTATTTCTATTGATGAGCAAGGCGCGATCGCACTTCCTCAAAACTTGATTGAAAAATATGGTTTAGAAGTTGGAGGACAAATAGTTATCGAAGAAGGCGAGGCGGGATTAATATTACGTCCTAGTACTAAGTTTCCAGTAGAAATCTACTCTGATGAGAGGCTGGAAGAATTTCGAGACTCAAACGAAGATGAATTAAAAGATTTTAAATTATAAAAATTGTGATAAAAGTCTTTCTCGATGCGAATATTTTGTTTAGTGGTTCAGTTTCAGGTAGCAAAATCGCTAAATTAGTCGAGATCGTTAAGCAGCATGAAAAATGTGTTACCAAGCTTTACGCCTTTGAGGAAGCAAGGAAGAATATAAAAAGAAAAAATACGGTTAAATTCAAGGATTAGAGTCATTGCTACAAAACATTACCATTAGTCAAGATTTAGTGCTTGATGTATCAGTAGAACTCAAATCAAAAGACATACCAATTTTAAGTGGTGCGATTACTTCGCAGTGTACTCATTTATTGACTGGAGATAAAAAAGATTTTGGTTTTCTGTTTGGTAAACAGGTTCAAAATGTATTAATTGTCTCTCCAAAGTTATTAGCAGAAGAAATGGTAGCGAAGGGATGGATGGAGAAAACATGATGTACGATCGCGCTACGATCCCCGATTTTGCTTATCAACGCTTGCAAAAAAACAAAGCAATGTCAGGACTGTTTGTAGTGAGCGATCGTATTTCTATTGGGCAAGCTATTGATGAGATTTTACTGCTGGTAAACTATACAGAGCAAGAAGAGTGGAAAGAGAAAGTATTATATTTACCTTGATAAGAAAGATAAAAAATAAACTCATATCGACGACAGGGTGATATTTTAATAATAAACTAGGCACCAATTTCTAAAGCCAAAAAGACAAAGCGTAATAAGAATACCGCTGCTAAAATCCAGACGGTAATATCGGTTTCGTGTGCCTTACCCTGAATTGCTTTGAGTATGGGGTAGCTAATAAAACCAACCGCGAGCCCTTCGGCGATGGAAAAGCTCAGGGGAATAAATAAAATAGTTAAAAAAGAGGGAATTGACTCGGCAGGATCGTTCCAATCGATTTCGGTAATGCTACCTGCCATTAGAACTCCTACGATTAGTAGTACTGGTGCAGTAGCAAAGGGAGGAATCGCTGAAAGCAAGGGCGTAAAGAATATTGCCAGAGCAAATAAAACTGAAGTTACTATAGCGGTGAAGCCACTGCGTCCACCTTCGGATACTCCCGCTGCTGACTCGATATAGGTGGCTACAGTCGATGTGCCTAAAGCTGCACCAACTGTAGTTCCTACTGCATCTGCCATAAATGCCTGACTAGCGCGGGGTAACTCTCCTTTTTCATCCACAAAACCTGCTTTGACTCCAACCCCTGTAAGCGTTCCTACTGTATCGAATGTATCGACAAAGAGAAAGACAAACAAAACTGCTAATAAATTCCAAATATTATTACTAAAAACTTGCCCTAACCCCACAAAAGCTTGCCCTGCAATGTTGACAGGAAACGCAGGAAAACCGACAATGCCTTCAGGCCAAGGAGCAATGCCTAAAATCCAGCCTAGCAAAGCGGTGGCTAAAATACCAATTAATAATGCACCTTTAATTCTTCGCGCCACAAAAGCAGCCGTAATTAGAATACCTGCGATCGCCATTAAAGTGTTCGGATCGCCTAGATTTCCTAAAGTCGTTGTGGTAGCTTCGCTAGTAACAATGATTCCCGAGTTGCTAGTTAGAGCGATATAGGCAATAAATAAACCAATACCCGCAGCCGTGGCATGTTTGAGACAGTCGGGAATAGCAGCCACAATCCGACTACGCATTTTGGTTAAGGACATGGCAATAAAAATTAGTCCCTCAACAAACACCGCAGCTAAAGCTACTCGCCAATCAATCCCCAAACCCAATACTACCGAAAAAGCAAAGTAGGCGTTGATTCCCATACCAGGGGCGAGGGCAAAAGGATATTTGGCATAGATGCCCATAACTAAGGTTGCGATCGCAGCAGAAATTGCTGTAGCAAATACTAGTTCGCCAAATAAATCTCCCGATTCTTGTAAAAACACGGCTTGAGAAAGAATGTCGGGGTTTACCGCCAAAATATAAGCCATGGTCACAAAAGTTGTTACTCCAGCTAGGACTTCAGTGCGGAAGTTAGTTCCTAGCTGTTCAAATTCAAAAAAACCAGCTATACCACCAGCTTTAGATGACGAATTGGCATCGGGTGATGATTTGGTCGGAGTTGGTGATTTCCGACTCATGATAGATACCTCTTTTAAAATAATTAATTAATTTAAAATTATCTTTAATAAAATTTTAATTCTGAATCATTGCATACAGTATACAAATTAAATCCGTTCCACTATGAATAGGTGAACAACACTCGATTTGCTTGTTATGGACTTGTATAACGTTGAGACGTATCTACAGCCAAAATTGGATGCCAACATAAGCCTTAATTGCGGTTAAAGTAATGTCTGTATTTTGCCCAAAATCCACATTACCACCAATATGAATATTCATCTTATTACTCGATGGGTAAATATAATTTCAAGAAGTGCAAGACTGGAAGCATTGCTGGAATTGGCTGGCTGGTGGATCTTGGATTTTTAACGAAGTTCAGCCCCAGATAGAAACTTTAGTGGATATGCAACGGCTCAAATGGTCGGAAATAGAGGTAACAGCAGAAAGCTTGTCTATTGGGGCAACCTGTATTCAAAACGACCTGCTAGATTTTGCTTTTCCTGGTGCTTGGACTGCTACAAAAGCTCTTAAAGATGCCGTCAGAGAACTAGCCTCGTTTAAGCTATCTCATGCTGCTACGGTGGGGGGCAATATTTGCTTGGCTTTGAGTGCCAGTACCTTTGCCCCAGCTATGGTGGCGTTAAATGCCAGCTACGAG
>CAKZYI010000854.1 GCA_937884735.1 uncultured Pleurocapsa sp. | reverse complement strand
TTTTTTTGGAAGGGCGATCTCTTTTTCAGAATAAAGCTTATCCCAAATTCAATTTCCATAGCAGGTGAAAAATACTCAACAATTATAACTAGTTAATTCTCCAAGCTTGGAGACATTTCCAAGACCAATCGGGATTTTTTTGATAGAAGCGTAATTCCCAATTTACATTTGCCTTTATATCAATCGTATCTATTGCTAATTGCTTTAATTGAGTTTTACGATCGGAATTAAAATCATAAGCCAGGCTAAGATGTAGCCAATCTTTTAATCTCAATTTGTCAGAATATTTTTCAAGAGTTTCTGCTTGAGCAAAGTTAGCAATTAATTGTTTGAGACGATCGCACTGTAATTCCAAACCATGCCATTTTTCTTTAAAGGCTAACTGCTCGATTTCTATTTTTAGAAAATGATTGTTTTTGGCTTCAACATATGCCCTATCTAAAGCTTCAAGATAAATAGGAATTAAATCTAAGTTGGCATCAAAAAATCCTGTGAGACTGCAATGAGGCATATATTTATGGGCAGAATTGTTCCCGTACAATTCACGACTTAGATTGAAATACTTTTCTATTTGCTTGTTTAATTCTCCTACTGGACAAGCATAAATAATAAATTGACGATCGCGGATACTGCTTTGCATAACAATCAATTGTAGAGAATATAATATTTCTTCCACTAAGCTACGCGATCGCCTTGTTTATAAACCGATCTAATCATAGGAACGATACCATCATCATGGACGGTAACAAAGTCTGCTTTTTTCCCTACCTCCAAACTACCAATTTGGCTATCTAAATTAATAGCTTTGGCGGGATATAAAGTAATATATTTAATTACTTCATATAGTGGTTTGTTGGCTATTTGACTAATAATAAATGCTGATTGTAGCAAACTTCTGGGTACATAATCAGAAGAAATAATATCCACCAAATCTAATTCTACTAACTCCATTGCCGACACATTACCAGAATGAGAACCACCTAAAACTATGTTGGGCGCACCCATAAGCACCAATAAACCATTGTTGTGGGCTTCTTTGGCTGCATCGATGGTAGTAGGAAATTCTGCTAAAACTACGCCCTCAGCGATCGCTTCTCGCACATGATCTACCGTGGCATCATCATGACTAGCAAGGGAAATATGTTTTTCCTGACTTAATTTAACTAAAGCTTGGCGGTTTTCTACTGCGTGTTGGCGTTGATTATCCAGACGCATAGCAATAAACTCGTCCATCTTCGCTTCGGGTACGCCATGCTTGCCCGTATAGTATTCTTTATATTTTTGGATATTAACAAATTGACGTTGCCCAGGAGTATGATCCATTAAGGAAATCATTGCTAATAGTGGATGCTCTGCATAAGGTTCGATAATGTTGTAGAGATGTTCGTAACCCAATTCGCAGCGCAGATGCAATAAATGATCCGTACTAAATCTACCCGCAGCTTGTCCTTCTGCTATGGTATCAATCATTGCTGCATAGTGATTAATGCGTAGAGAATCATCTTTGGGGGTAACATCACCAATAGCGATCGCATCACATACCGTAGTTATACCAGAACTGATTAAATCGCGATCGTGGTTGACTGCTGCTAATTCTAAGGGAAACCTAACTTTAGGACGAGGAGAAATACACTTTTCCAGATTATCGGTATGGAGTTCGATTAAACCTGGCATTAAGTAATCGCCATCTCCATTTTGTCCCTGTGATACTACTCCAGGCTGAATATCGGTAATAATGCCGTCTTTTACGGCGATCGTACCTAATATTTCTTCATTTGATAAAAGCAAGCGATAATTTGTATAAACCTGTTCCTGCATAAGTCTGTCAATGGACAATTGATAATTGATAATGGACAATTAGCCAGTTTAAAACTATTAATTGCCGATTCACAATCTTTATATGCAGTTTATAGTATTCGTCATCAAATACAAATTAAGACGAGTTTAGCTTTGGATTAAGTACAACATATATTGCTATCACTTGTAGTTTTTTTTGTTTTCGATTTGTATATTTTTATCGATCAAAATAATTTACTTCGATAAACAACCAATAAAAATACAGTTGATTATCGATTGTCCATTGAACTAAAAACTAACTCCATCATTTCTCCACTAAATCTAGTCACACCATATTCCACAATTGTCCCGTCACGATCGCAATTAATCGATTGAGCTAATAAAATTGGCTGATTTGCAGGTATTTGTAATAGTCGGGCATCTGCCTCTCTAACAATACGAGCGCAAACTGTAGTGGAACGACGTATGTGATCGCGATCGTATATTTCTTTGAGCAATTTAGAAATAGAGTTGTACTTATCCCAAAGTTTAATCAGATCTGGAAATAATGCGCTGGGAAAATAACTACTTCCTATACTAATAGGGCGATCGTTTGCCAAACCTATTCTTTCGATTAAAATTACTGGTGCGCCCATGTCTATTTTCAAAGCATCTGCGATCGCGCCCTCGGCAGGTATTTCTATTGCTTTTAATTTTTCGTAACTAGCTTTTATTCCCTGGGCTTCTAGACTTTCGTTATATCTTACTCTTTCGCCAATCGGATATTTAATTGGAGTTTTCGCCACAAACATCCCTCTTCCTCGATCTACTCTAATCAAACCTTCCTCTTTCAGTAAAGCGATCGCATTTCTAATCGTATGGCGATTGACATTGAATCTTTCTGCTAGTTGTATCTCTGTTGGTAACTTTTCACCAGCTTGATAGATTGCTTGCTGGATATTACCTTTCAACTCTTCCGCTATTTTTATGTATACGGGATAGTTCATTATTAATTATTCATTATCAATTATTAATTTTCTACTATTGCTAAATCTCTTATTTCACGATAATTTAAAAATAATCTAGATGTCTAGACAAATTTTAACAGCAGTTCAACTTAAAATTAACAGCAAGTTAAGAAAATGAGTCCGCCAACAGCAAGACAAACATGGATGGCAATTTTAGCGAAATCATCTGTAGCCGATCTCGAACAACAAGTTGAAACATTAGGAGAAATACCGAAATATACATTCCTACGTAATTCAGAAATTGGTTTGGCAATGGTTAGAGGTAGGGCTGGAGGTACGGGAGAAGCATTTAATTTGGGAGAAATGACCGTGACTCGTTGCGTTATCAAAATGAAAGATGTTCGAGGCTTTGGCTATGTAGGCGGACGATCCAAACGTCATGCAGAATTAGCTGCTGTATGTGATGGCTTGCTACAACAAAATGAATGGCGCGATCTAGTACAAGAGTTAGTCATGCAGCCTTTGCATACAAAATTAATCGAACAGCAGCAAAAACAACAAAGTCAAACAGAAGCGACCAAAGTAGAATTTTTTACGATGTTGCGGGGAGAGTAACAAACGATGATTGTTGAACTTTCGGGTTTTCATGATTTAATCCACAACTCCCAGAGTACATTTAAAACCTTGCTAAATGCCTTATCTCGCCCAGGAAGCGTAAATGAAATTACCGCACAACTAACTCCACCATCTGGATTGAATGTTGCTTGTGCTGCTGCTTGTTTAACCTTATTCGATTTAGAAACTACTATTTGGTTGCAACCAGATTTAAGCGAAGAAATTAAAAACTGGCTTTTATTCCATACGGGCTGTCGTTTTGCTGAAAATACTAGCCAAGCTGATTTTGCTGTTGTCTGGAATCCAGATAATATGCCCGATTTATCCCAATTCAAACAAGGAACACCAGTATATCCTGAAGATTCCACCACATTATTAATTATGGTAGGAAGACAAGAAATGGATATGCCGTGTGATAATTACCCAACATTATCAGGCGCGGGAATCAATGGACAAATTACTATGGGCATAAATCTTCCAGATTCATTTTGGCAACAATGGCAACAAAACCATGACTCTTACCCTTTAGGTATAGATATATATTTCCTTTATTTTCATTTAGTAATTGGATTACCCCGCACCAGTTACCGACAAAACTAATTGTCCATTAAAAAAGTTGTCCATTAAAACTATGTCTTACGTAGCAGTAAAAGGTGGCGAGCAAGCAATCCAAAATGCAGAGGCTTTATTACAAGCAATGCGTCGAGGCGATCGCAATCTTCCCGAATTATCTCTCGAACAAATCAAACAACAGTTAGCTTTAGCGGTTAATCGTGTAATGGCAGAAGGAAGTTTATACGACGAAGATTTGGCAGCTTTAGCCATCAAGCAATCCTGGGGGGATTTAGTTGAGGCAATATTTTTGTTAAGAGCATATCGTACAACTTTGCCCAGGCTATATTACAGCAAACCGTTAGATACGGAAAAGATGCAGGTACAACGGCGTATATCTTCTATCTTCAAAGATGTACCAGGAGGACAAAAGTTAGGTGCAACCTATGACTATATTCATCGTTTGTTGGATTTTAAATTGGCAGCAGAAGATAACGAATATCAACCCCCAGAAAATCCTGTAGCCCTAAAGGATACCGCTTCGCATAGGACGAATGGCAATTCGCCCATCCCCAGATCTATCGACACCCTAAACAAAGAACAATTAATTCAACCAGAAAAAGATATAGATGATGAAAAAAAAGAACCATTCGATCTCACCAGACAGTCATTAACTACCCCTACAGATCGCGATGCTAGACTGCAAAACTTAGCCCGCGCCGACGAAGGTTTCTTGTTGGGTTTGGCTTATTCCACCCAAAGAGGATACGGTAAAAATCATCCCTTTGCAGGAGAGATAAGGGTAGGCGAAGTAGAAGTAATTATCGAACCAGAAGAATTAGGCTTTGAAATTGCGATCGCTGATATTCAAGTAACTGAAGTACAGATGGTAAATCAGTTTAAAGGTAGCAAAGATTTACCGCCTCAATTTACTCGTGGTTATGGTTTAACTTTTGGCTATAACGAACGTAAAGCCATGTCAATGGCATTAGTAGATCGAGCCTTAAGAGCAAAAGAATTTGGCGAATCAATGGAAGGGGCAGCGCAAGATGAAGAGTTTGTTTTATACCATTCTGATAATGTGGAGGCGCAAGGTTTTGTTCAACATCTGAAGTTACCCCACTATATTGATTTTCAGGCAGAATTGAATTTAGTTAGACAGATGAGGCAGGATTTAAGTATGAAAAAAGATGAGTAATCGGCTTTTTTAAATGGACAATTGATAATGGACAATGGACAACGATTATTATGAATGATAATTATGAACCTTGCTTTTATGACGTATCAGATGATTGGCAAGAAAGATGGTCTTTGATTAGAGAATTTACTACAAGATGGCATGGTATTCAGTTTCGCGATCGCAAAGAATTACTTCTTTTAGTAGAACAAAAGGAAGAGGAATTGGGGTTTAATATACCTCCTTCTGTTCGAGAATATATAATGTTTTCTGCTGATGCAAATGGAATTGTAAACAATCAAATCATTAAAGCTATTCGAGATGATTATACAGTAAAACACTTGAATAGGTTGTCTGCTGTATCTCTTCTAAGACTTTCCGAGGGAAATTGCTTTTGGGGAGTAAAAAAAGAAAATTTTACAAAATCAGATCCACCTGTAGAAAGATATTCTCTTAATAGTATAGGTCAGAGAAATGACGATTATTATTTATACAGTAGTTCAATAAAAGAAGATGGATTTGATTTAGGTGGACGAGAATCAAGTAGCATTACAAGTTTCGTTCTAAATCATATGACCTATTCTCTTAAAGGTAATGGTGGATACAATGTTTCTGTTAATCTCACTTCTGATTTTATAGATGAAATGGATAATTCTTTTACTAGTAAAGCAACTTTTGACAACATAATTATTTATGAAATGCAAAATATAATTGCTTTTATTTCAACGAAAAATAATAAAAGCAGATTATCAGTGGAGCTATGGAAGCCATTACCTAAAAATAGGATTCCTGCAATTTTATTTGATTATATAAATAACGGCGGATGTTTTTGGGGAATATTTGCCGCTCGTCTTAGCTTACGAAAATAACAATAAATAAACTCAAATAAATTATTCGTTTTCTAATTAATTAGTAATTACTTTAGGTAGATATAGTGTTAAAAGATTTTCGTAGGTTTTGTTATTCATAATCAAATTTTAGCTTGAATAAAAAATTGTCCATCCTAAAGGATACCGCTTCGCATATTGTCCATTATCAATTGTCCATTTAACCATCATGTCTAATCTTGAAACCGAAGCAGGATTTAACTTTGCCTATCTCGACGAACAAACAAAGCGATCTATTCGTCGTGCAATTTTAAAAGCTGTTGCTATACCTGGACATCAGATACCTTTTGCTTCCCGTGAAATGCCGATGTCTTATGGCTGGGGAACGGGAGGTATTCAGGTAACGGCTAGTGTAATTGGCAAAGAAGATACTTTAAAAGTAATCGATCAGGGTGCAGATGATACTACTAATGCGGTAAATATTAGGCGATTTTTCAAGAAGGTTTGTGGTGTAAATACTACGGAAAAAACGAGCGAAGCAACTTTAATTCAAACTAGACATCGCATTCCCGAAATACCATTAACCGAGGGACAAACTATAGTTTATCAAGTTCCTATGCCCGAACCTTTATTTGTAATTGAACCATCGAGAACTGAAGCTGCAAAGATGCACGGTTTAGTAGTATATGGATCTATGTACGTCAAATTGTATGATGATATTACTAACTTCTGACATATCGCATCAGCTTACGATTATCCCGTAATAGTAAATAAAAGATATCTCATGAAACCCAGTCCTATTCCTCGGTTTGATAACCCCAAAATGAATAATAGTCCTGCACTACAATTATTTGGTGCGGGGAGAGAAAAAAGGATTTATGCCGTTCCACCTTATACAGAAGTTAAAAGCTTGGATTTTGAAGACTATCCTTTTACTGTTGAAAAGTGGGAAGACAAAGCCTGTGAGTTTTGCGGTGCAACAGATAGTTATTTAGATGAAGTAGTGATTGATAATGAAGGGGGAAGAATGTGGATTTGCTCTGATACTGATTATTGTTCGATGAATAATAAGTAATTTACAATAAACTCTACATTTCGTGACATTTTTAGATTGTAATTAGATGAAAGATATGGCAAATATAGAACTAAAGATTGCAACAACAAAAGATTTATTTGTTCTTAATAGCTTGTATGCAAATATGTATAATAGTGAACTACTATCAAAAAGCAAAATACACGAATTGTGGCAAAAAATTCAGCAAATACCAGAATACTACATATATTTAGCTTATTTAAATGACAAAGTTATTGGTACTTTTAGTCTGATATTTCTACCAACCATAATCTATCCAGAATTTCATAAAACCGCTATTTTAGATGTGGTAACAGTTCATTCTAATTACCGCGGACAAGGCTGGGGAAGCATGATGATTAAAAAAGCTCTAAAAATTAGTGCTGATGCTAATTGTTATAAAGTAACTCTTTCTTCTAGTTTACATCGAGATCGCGCTCACAAATTTTATCAATCTTTGGGATTTAAACAGCATGGTTTTAGTTTCAGCTACCAATTGAATCATTAGTTTTAGATGTTGATTACAGATTATTAATTGAAATTATGAATTTATTACTAAACATCAAAGATTTAACTAAAAACTATGGAAATATAAGAGCCTGTAGCAACATCAATTTCGATCTTTACCCTGGACAAGTATTAGGTATTGTTGGTGAGTCTGGATCGGGTAAATCTACTTTATTAAATTGTATTGGTAGTAACTTATCAATTGATGCTGGAGAGATTACTTATACCAATATCAAAAATAATATTTCAAATATTAAAAAATTATCCGAATCGCAACATCGCAAACTAACAAAAACTGAATGGGGATTTGTGCAGCAAAATCCTCGTGACGGGTTAAGAATAAATGTAACAGCAGGGGGAAATATTGCTGAGAGATTGTTGAATGTTGTATTACCTAACTATGGAAATATTCGAGACGAGGCTTAATTTAATTTACTAAACGATACAATCTATACCAACCGAATAGATGACTTACCCAGCACTTTTTCAGGAGGGATGCAGCAGCGTTTGCAAATAGCTAGAGTTTTGGCTACAAAACCCCGTCTAATTTTTATGGATGAACCCACAGGAGGGTTAGATGTATCAGTACAGGCGAGACTGTTGGATTTATTGCGATCGCTTGTTCGCAACCTCAATTTGAGCGTTATTTTAGTTACCCACGATATTGGTGTCGTGAGATTGTTAGCACACCGCTTGTTGGTGATGAAAAATGGTCAAATAGTCGAATCTGGTTTGACAGATCGGGTATTAGACGATCCGCAACATCCTTATACACAACAGTTAGTTAGCGCAACTTTGGTACCGTAATGAAACTAGCAAATTTACCTCAAGACGTAATTGACGATTTAAGCCAGAGAGAAGAATGGCGTATCGATATCGATCGCGGTTTTGATGCTAAACATGAATTCTTTTTAAGTTGGAATAGTTTTGTTACTCTATCTCAAAATTCCTATTATTAAAGTAACGAAGAGGATTTAGCTGAATTTATCGAATATGAAAATCGATTTATTTTGTTACCAGTAGAACGAAACCATCATCCAGATATGTCTATTATTCGAGGTATGATAAGTACCGATATGCAGTCGATTACCTTGATAATTCAAGATTCTCATTACTCTGAATGGTTCACTGAAGAAACGGATGCTAGGTATGGTTTTTTAGCGATCGCAGACAGATATCAAAAGTTTAATTGCGATTTTTATTTGGCTAACTACTATCATTTTTCTTATTTAGTTAATGCTGATTATGAAGCTGCCAAAAATATTTTAAATAAAAAACTAAATTCATAGGATATCGATCGTGACAACTCAACAACTAACTATCAAACAACCATCAATCGAACTGGCTACCGATACCCTTATATACGCTACTGGCATATACAAAAGTTTTACCCTCCATAACCAAGGGGGAATTAAATTGCCAGTATTAAATAATGCCAGTTTAGAAGTAAAAGCAGGAGAATGCGTGGCATTAACGGGAGAGTCTGGTTCGGGTAAATCTACTTTAATGAAATCTCTTTATGGTAATTATGGTGTTGACTGCGGAGAGATTTGGCTTAAGCATAATGATAATTGGCTGGATTTAGTAAAATTACGACCCCATCAGGTAATTGAAGTCAGACAGCAAACTGTTGGTTATGTCAGTCAGTTTTTAAGGGTAATTCCTCGCGTATCCGCTTTGGATGTGGCGAGCGAACCTTTACTAGAATTGGGTACTAGTATCGATACGGCATATCAGAAAATAAAGCAGCTCTTTAGTTTGTTGAATCTTCCCGAACGACTATGGCAATTATCTCCTACTACTTTTTCTGGTGGAGAAAAACAAAGAGTAAATATAGCTCGTGCTTTGGCGGTAGGTTATCCCATCTTTTTATTGGATGAACCAACTTCTGCCTTAGATGCCAAAAATCGCCAGGTTGTAGTTGAATTATTGACCGAGAAGAAACAACAGGGATGTGCGTTGATTGGTATTTTTCACGATCGCGAAGTTAGAGACAAGCTATGTACGCAAGAGTTAATGTTTGAAGCTAATTGATAATTGATAATTGATAATTAATAATTTGGTTTCTTTTAAGGAGAAGCAATTGTCCATTGTTAATTGTTAATTGTCAATTGTTGAACAAACAGTTTGATACATTACCGAACACTGATATTTAAGCTGCTGTTCGCATTCTGCCAATAATTTTAGGATTTTTATCGCTCCTAATTCTTTTAGTTTTGGTTCGATGAGGAAATATTTGGCTAAATATTCTAAATAATAAGCTTCGTGTTCTTGATGGGTTAAATCTGGTTTGACTCGCACTATAAAATCATAATCTTCGATAGTTTTATTTTTGCCGTTACAATTCCCCTCAGTTAGATCCAAGCGATAGTCTTGGTATTCCAAAAAGCAATGTATTTGGGGAATAAAATTCAAGCCATAGGGTTCAACGGTCGCATTTACTCCCGTCACGATCGCATCATTTAGCCGATAGAAACCCAAATTTTTGTAGATCTCTAAATCCAATTCTTCAGCCAAGCGAGAAATAATACCGTGTTTGTTGGTGCAGGTTGCTTTTTTCTCGGCAAAGACGATCGACGAATCATCATTACTAGAATTAGAACCGTAGGGAAGATTTTTGACCCAATAACAAGCTTGATGAAAAGTAGTCAGATCGAGTTGGAGAAATTGCTGGGAAACGACACCAGCAGAATCAATTGCAGGATTTGGTAAAACTTCAATAGGATTCATAGGCTAAAAAGTTGCGACAAATGAGTTATACCTGTCAAAATAATTGACATGAAAAATTCTACTTCTACTGTAAATATTAACTGTTGTTCTATTTTCTCAAAAGCGATCGCGTCAGAACAAGCGCAGGACATCGCTGCTATCTTTAAGGTATTGGGTGAACCAGCTAGATTGCAGTTGCTTAGTTTCATCGCTTCACAACCAGATCGAGAAGCCTGTGGCTGCGATTTGATCGAACCATTGGGTTTATCTCAACCCACCGTCAGTCATCATCTCAAGGTTTTATATCAAGCTGGCTTGTTAGACAAAGAAAGAAGAGGTAATTGGATCTATTATCTAATTAACAAAAAAAAGTTTGCTATGCTACAAGAAGTTTTAGCAATTGATAAGTAACTTATCAATAAAAGTCAAATCTCATCCAAAAAGTTAAATTATTAATTACTTATCCGAAGGTGTCCCGCAAGGGGATACCGCTTTATCCGCAGGTGTATCCTTTAGGGCGCATATATCCTTTAGGACATTATTAGCTAACTGCAACATTTACCAGAATTAGATGCCGTTAAATTTGGTTTAATATTTTCGCCAAAACTAGCACTATTTTCTAGTACGGTGTAGATTTCCCAAGGTGCGCTATCGGGATCTGCCACCCAAAATTTATCTTGTTTAGCATAGCAGCAAGTATTATTTTTTTGGGCTTTGGGGTTCATTTCACTTTCAGTTACTTTTGCTTCCCAACGTTCGACTGCTTCTGTATCTTCTACTTCTACTCCCAAATGATTAATCGTTCCTCCTGGTTTGGAGTTTTCCATCAGTACCAGTTTTAAAGGAGGTTCGGCGATCGCAAAATTAGCATAGCCTGGTTTTACCTTTGCTGGTTCGACTCCAAATAGCTTGGTATAAAATCCGATCGACTCTTCAAGATTGCTGACATTTAACGCTAGTTGTAAGCGTGACATAGATATTCTCCTTTATATCGACAACTATCTATATTGATTGATATCGATATAGTAGGGAAAATATCGATGTTTGTCAATTTGGTTATTAGCAATCGCGATCGCTTTGATTAACAAAACGTTTTATCCTGCGTTGTGAATTGCTAAACACTTCCTCACCAGTTGTTATTTAATAACTATGTCTGGCAATATTTCTTGGCTATGCAATTTTTTAATCTAACTAAAAAAAGTGCTTAATAATAATGGCTTAACTTCAGCTTTAGGCTGTATTTACCAAAAACTGAGAAATTACGAAGGGGGGATCGCTAGTTGGTGGCAAAATATGACATTTCAACAAAATTTATAGCGATCGCTCTGATTTTCTTTATTTCTCAATTTAATCTAGTCGATATGAGTTTGCTTATTTCAGAATACGTAGAAGGCAGCAGTAACAACAAGGCAATCGAACTGTATAACAACTCTGGTAGTGCGATCGATTTGGCTGCGGGTAACTATACGTTAGAGTTTTATTTTAATGGTAGTACTTCCCCTGGAACGACAATTTCTCTAACAGGGACAATAGCTGACGGTGAAGTATTTGTTATTGCCGATAATGACGCTGCATCAGAAATTTTAGCTGAAGCAGACTTGACTAGCACCAGCAGTTTTTTTAATGGCGATGATGCGATCGCACTAAGAGAAAACGGTACGATTGTCGATTCTTTAGGACAAATCGGTAACGATCCTGGTTCGGAATGGGGTAGTGGGGATATTTCCACACAGAATAATACATTAAGACGCAACACAGACGTTACGGAAGGAGATACTAATCCCAACGATCCTTTTGACCCTAGTTTGGAATGGTCTGGATTTCCTCAAGATACTTTTGACGGTTTGGGAGTCTATGACAGAACGAATGGCGGTGGAGGTGATGGTGGCAATGGTGGTAACGATGATATTACGCCGATCTACGACATTCAGGGGGCTGCTTTAGTTTCTCCTTTAAGTGGCAGTCTATCCACAACGGGTATTGTTACTGCCGTAGACTCCAATGGTTTTTATCTGCAAGATCCTACAGGTGATAATAACACTGCTACCTCTGATGGTATTTTTGTCTTCACTAGTTCTGCCCCTGGAGTCAACGTTGGCGAAGAATTAGAAGTTGCGGGTACGGTTAGTGAATTTACCCCTGGTGGTACGGGTACTGGCAATCTTTCAACTACACAAATAAGCAATGCCAATCTAACTACCCTTTCTACAGGCAACGCTTTGCCCGACGCAACAATCATTGGTAATAGTGGCAGAGTTCCCCCGACAGAAAGTATCAATGACGATCCTAATAATTACAACCCAGATGCCGATGGGATTGACTTCTTTGAATCAGTAGAAGGAATGTTAGTTACAGCAGAAGATGCGGTAGCAGTAGGCGGTACTACTCGTTTTGGAGAGATTTTTACTGTAGTTAATGGTGGCAATGGTGCGATGGGTATAAGCGATCGCAATACCCTTAATATTAGCCCCAATGATTTTAATCCCGAAAAGGTGCAAATCGATGCTGATTCGGATATCTTAGCAGGATTTGATTTTCCCGACGTTAATGAAGGGGACAGTTTGGGAGACGTTACGGGAGTTGTTACCTACAGTTTTGGTAATTTTGAAATCAATCCCACCCAACCTTTTAGCGTTACTGAAGCTAATTTGTCGCCCGAAACTACCAGTATTCAATCGGGAGATGATGAGTTGACCGTTGCTACTTACAATGTTCTCAACCTCGATCCTAACGATGGAGATGGTGATGAAGATGTGGCTAACGGACGCTATGATGCGATCGCCAATGATATTGTTAATAATCTCAATTCTCCTGATAAGGCTTGTTGTAGTAGGTTTGCAGGGCCACTTGTTGGCTAGAAGATAAAATCTATGCTAAAGGTAGACCGCAATACGAATTCATCGATAATACTTTCATTACTAATAATGCTAGTGGCGGTCAACCAGGGGGCAATATTCGCACCGCTTTCCTTTACGATCCTACACAAGTAAATCTAGTTGAGGGTTCGGTAGAAACCATCGGCGACCAAAACTCTGGTAGTGCTTTTGCAGGTGCGCGTTTACCTTTGGTAGCTGACTTTGAGTTTAACGGACAGGAAGTTACAATCGTCAATAACCATTTCTCTTCTAAAGGTGGTAGCAGTCCCATATTTTGTGTAGACCAACCTTATGAAGCCCTCCAAGAAAACCCCGATGTTAATGGCAGCCTAGACGAAAGACAGGCACAAGCTCAAGCAGTAGATGGCTATGTAGACTATGTTTTAGGCACAGATCCCGATGCCAATCTAGTTGTCTTGGGAGATTTAAACGAATTTGAATTTATTTCTCCTGTCGATGAAATTCTTGGTAGCAGTCTGACTAATCTCATCGATAATATACCCGAAGACGAACGCTATAGCTTTATCTTTCAAGGTAATTCTCAGCAGCTAGATCATATTTTAGTCAGCGATAGTTTAATCGATGGTGCAGAAATCGATACCGTTCATGTTAATTCAGAATTTGCCGAAACCGAGACTCGCGCTAGCGACCACGATCCAGTTTTAGCTAGTTTGATTTTAGAATCTGACGAACCACCAGTTAACGAAATTAACGGTACTCGAGGTGACGATAACATACGCGGAACTAGGGACAATGACTTTATCTCTGGCAACAATGGAAACGATACTCTAAACGGTCGTTTGGGGAACGACACCATTGAAGGCGGACGCGGTGGCGATGATATACGCGGTGGTGCTGGAGATGATGTTCTGGCTGCCGATCGCATCGATCGCTTTGATGATTTTGATGGAACTGATAGCTTTCTCGGTTGTGACAACGGTAATGATACTATTTTCGGCGGTAGTAAAAACGATACTATCGGTGGTGGTAACGGTGACGACGTACTACTAGGAAAAAATGGCGACGATCTGATTCGCGGTGCTAGTGGTGACGATTTACTCAATGGCGGTATTGGTAACGATACTTTGCGGGGTCAAGGGGGTAACGATACGGCTGATTATTCCGACCTTACCTTTAACGGAGTTTTTGGAACTGTGGCTGGTTTGGATGTAAATCTGGCTGACAATAGTGCTTTACATTCGAGCAACAATAATGCCCTTACTTGGACTGATAATCTAACTACCATCGAAAATGTGACTGGTACGCAGCGTAACGATCGCTTTATTGGCAACAGTGGAGATAACGTATTTGATGGTCGAGGCGAAGTCGGTCGTAGCGATCGCCAAACTCAATTTACGGCACTCAATGGCGAAACTTATACCGTAACTGCGGATGTTGTGGAGTATTCAGGTTCTCAAAGTGACTATAGCTTTGCTGGTAGTGCCGATAGCTTTACCATAGCGGGTAACGGAGATGGTACGGATACCTTAATCGAGATTGAATTCGTGCGCTTTAATGGTGATAGTTCGCTTATTGCTACCGACGACTTGATTTTTAGTTAACACTTTTTCACGAAAGATATACGTGGCAGCACAAAAAAAATTATTGCTCATTAGTCAAGCAAGTTTAAGATGTCCCCTAGAATTTCTAAAAGTAGAGGTACATCTTTTTTTTCACGGTCGCATTTAAACAAACATCAAAGGATTATCATTTTTCAAACCAAACAGCACAACTTTAGTAAAGAGTTAAACATTATCCTCTTTTGCAGTCCAGTAGCATATTCTGAAATAAAGCATAATTCTAAATAATTATCGCGATCGCTATCTTGATTGTTGTAATACCCAGCCATTTCCGTCTGGATCTTTGAATGTAGTCGATTTTCCCCAGGGGTCATCTTGGATTGGCGATAGGGTAATTCCTTTATCGATTAATTCTTGATAGTCCTTTTCGATTTTATTAGTACCAATTACTAAACCTTGTACTGAACCAGGTGGCATTTCTTCAAACCATGTTACTAATGCAATAGATACCGAACTGGTAGTGGATGGCGCAAGCTGAATCCATTGCATATTCTCTGAAAATGAGGCATCTGCGAGCAATTCAAAACCCAGAATATTTTGATAAAATTCTTTGGCTATTTGCTGGTTATTAACAGGAATAGAAATGATTTCAATTTGCTTCAAATTCATAGCTAATATCCTCGAAACTAATTTAAATATCAAAGATTAGAGGGAAAGTTACTTATTTCTTATAAAAATAGAATTTTTCTAGATGAAACTTCTATAAATTAGGTTGAAATTTAGCAACTTCTCGACCTCCTATGTAAACCGATGCGATCGCCGAAATATAATTTTCATTAGGTTTAACTAAAATAAAATCCGCATCCCAACCTGGGGCAATACTCCCTTTAGAATTGCCAATTCCCGCAGCTTTAGCTGGATATGTAGAAACTAATTTCCAAGCTCGATCGAAATCCATAATTCCCATTTGAGCTAACTTAAACGGTGCGTGAAATAAAGAAGGATAGTGATAGTCAGATCAAAGACAGTCTACTACTCCTGCTGTTGCTGCTGCTTCGACGCTCATCCAACCAACATGAGAACCACCCCTAATTAAATTCGGCGCACCCATCAAAACCGACGCGCCGTAATCCCTAGATTTAGCAGCTAGTTCGATAGTGGCGGGAAACTCGGCAATAGAAACCTCTCTTTTGGCACTTAGTTCGACTTTGGCTTCTGTATCGTCGTCATGAGAAGCGATCGCAATATTGTATTTGTGCGCCAGGGTAACTAACTCTTCTATTTGTGTTAATCCTTCAGCTTTATTCCCGATCGCAGTTTCAATTAACTCTTTTAATTCTGCATCAGTCATCTTGTGTCGGCGACGCAAAGAATTAAGATGGCGGTTTAGTTTATAGTCATCACCTGCGGGGGGAAGATGATCGTTTAAAGATAATAATTGAACTTTATCCTGCCTTAACCAGTCGCACAATTCATCATATTTATCTGTATTAGCCTGTTCGTGACGGATATGAATTCTACTGTCGGTTTTTAAACTTTCCTTTCCTTCTCCCAAAACAAAATCTATAATTCCTCTTGCAGTATCCCGACTTCGTAACCCAGGTTCGTAGGAATCAGTAATCGAATAGAAAAAGGTGGTAATTCCTGCTGCAATTAAATTGCGTTCGTTTTCCAAGATTGCCATATCCAAAGGAAAACGAACTCCAGGGCGTGGTGCGATCGCTCTTTCAAAAGAATCTCCGTGTATATCCACTATTCCAGGTAACATCAACAATCCCTTAGCTACAATCGTCGGGATTTTCTGACCACAAGCATTATCTATCGATAAAAACTTACCATTTTCAATAACCACACAAGCATCTTTTACCCAACCTGTAGGAGTTAGAACATCTGCCCCTTCAACCGCAAACTTATTCATCGTGCTTTTTGATAAATACTTTGAGTAGTTTAAAGCTACAGCATGGGGTTAAGTTTAACTTTGAGTTATCTTGTCGTTAAATTAAATGCGATCGCCCGTTTTCAATACAGTTTCGTAAGACAGTTAGAATTAATAGAATCAAAGATAGATAAAGAAGTTATGGAACAACCTGATTTTGAGTCAATGACTAATGGCGAACTCATTGATTATCATTTAGAACAAGGTCAAAAAAGCGAAGCATTGTTTGAATATGTTCGGCGTTTGAACAAAGATTCCCAAACAATTTGGGTTGAGCCAGAAAATAGTATGGAAGAATTAGATAACCTGATGCTGTCTCTACAAACTAAAAATCAGAGTAAATCATAGTATGGTGCGATCGCTTGAAGTCTAATTGAAAAAATTAAAGCCTAAAGTTGAGAACGAATAAAAATTATCAAAAGTAATTTTATGATTTCAAGACCTTTATCAAAAAATGAAATCAATTGGATAAATCAGATTTTAAAGCAAGAATCTTCTTTGTCTGATAGTGAAAAAATATTCTATCAAAAACAAATAAATAATCTTAAAGTTACGGAAGAATGGGACTGCTGTGAACCTCCGTGTGGTTCAGTAAACTTTAACAATTACCAAAATCGTTCGGTTGGTTTTGCTGATGGCGAAATTGCTTACAGGGGCAAAAAAGTTATGGCGACATTATTTTGCGATCCTGATACTAATAAGCTAACGCAATTAGAAATTATCACTGATTAAGGAAATCAATATTTAAAAATGCGATCTCATCTAACCTGTGTATCACGGAAAAATGGCGTACAATAAAGTTGTACAACTAATAGAAAAGCGATGCCCTCGGCTAGCTTCGCAATCGCATGTTAAGTAAAGAAACCAGCTATTCTAATGCTAGAGCTAATTTAGCCAGTATTTTAGATGAAGTAGTAGACCAACAACAGATATTTATTGTCAAACGTCGAAACGGCAAAAATGTAGCTTTAATTGCTGAAGATGAACTATCTAGCCTTTTAGAGAGTGTTTATCTGCTTCGTTCTCCCGAAAATGCCAAGAGATTGCATCGGGCTTTGGAATGGTCTGAATCTGAAGATGCTCAACCTCAAACTATTGATGAATTAAGACAAGAGTTAGGGCTTGACGAGTGAGTCGTAAGAAGAGAAAAAAATCAAATTCTGAAATTCAAAAACAATCTTCTAAAGGATACGCACCTTTATTTAGTCCCGATTTTAAGACAGATTTGCGTTGGTGGTATCTAAATGAACCGAAGAAAGGAGACAAAATTATGGACTTGGTGGCAGACATTTTAGATGGCGATCCCTTTAAAGGCATTGGCAAACCCGAACCATTGAAATATATTGCGGCTGATACATGGTCGCGTCGTATAGATTTAGAGCATCGTTTGGTATACAAAGTAAAAGATAATCGAGTTTATTTTCTCCAAGCTCGTTATCATTATCAAAAAGGCAATTGAATTATTCTACGGTTGTAAAGCTAACATTTACAGCCATTAATTCCCATATCAAGCTAAAGCGAACCTTACTATCTTTCTTCACATTGAAACCAGCAGCGTTTAACAATCGTTCTAATTCTGTCTGAGTATAGCAACGTTGATAAGCGCGATCGATAAATCTAAACATAGGGTTCAATAGCTTTAAAACCCAATAATCCCCACACCAATCAAGAATAAGTATTTCTCCTTTTGGCTTCAAGACTCGTTTCAGTTCTGTTAAAGCTAATTCGGGGTTTTCAAAATAATGAAAAGCATTGGCACAAATAACTAAATTGAAAGAGTCATTGTCAAAAGGCAAAGATTTAACCGAGGTACAACACAAGCTGAGGTTAGGATAGGTTTTTAATTTGTTGCGGGCTATCTCTAACATCGATTCGGAAATATCCACTCCAGTAATTTGCTGTTGAGGGTTCTGTTCTAATAGCAGTCTGGCGAATTCTCCCGTACCGCAAGCTACATCTAAAATTGAAGCATTTGGAGAAAAATCGGCAAAGTCTAATAAAAAAGATAGACTTTTATTAATGTAATTTTGCCAACGGCGATCGTAAATAGGTGCAAGGCGATCGTATTCTTGCCTTACTGCACTTTCACTCTTCGATATAGATTCTCTTTGGGTTTTCAATTTGCCAATAACTCTGGTAACTGAAATAAAAAATTCTGTTGTGCCTCCCTCAATTCTGCGGTGGGGCGAGCTTTTTGTACTAGTGCGATCGCCTGTTGGGGATTTTCTCCCTTAGCTATTAAATAAGCTGCGAGCAAAGTTCCCGTTCTGCGGTTGCCACTGGTACAATGAACTACTACCGAGCGATCATCGTCAATTATCGGTTCTGCAAAGTTCACAAACTGCTTTACTTGTTCGACGGTTGGTGGTTTGCCCCCTGTAATTGGCAGCCAAAGAGCCTGGAAACCCTCTTCTTGGTATTCTTTAATCCCTGAAGGCTCATCCATAACCGAAACAATTCCTTGGATGCCTATCTGCCGAAGCTCTGGTAAATTTGCTAACTGTGGGCGAGGCATTCCTGCTAGTTTTTCTGATATGAGCCACCAAACATTGTCTATATCTGAAGTTTGTTTTGACATTAGGTATTTTTCTCTGATGGTTTGTTCGACTCTATTAATTTATTGTTCAGTTGGGGAATTTCGATTGACTACGGCGATCGCTTTGGATACCAATGCTTTGCTGAAAAGTAGAAAATAATTATTGAAACTTAGATTTATTGGGCTAGCATATTATCTAAAGCCAGTTTGGGTTTACCAATTAGCTCTTGGGTGTCTCTGCTTAAGTCATCCCAAGCATCTTCAAATGCACAACCCCCTTAGCTATCTGAGACCAATTAAAGTAAAAGAAGAGTCATTATAAGGTTAAGCTTTGACTATGCTTGCGATCTGTTGTTGCTGCTAGATAGTTGCAGGCGACGGTATTTCTTCTTAACAGCAATTAGAAAATCCATCCAAGCAATCGCAGGACGATGGAAAAAAGTGAAGATATCCCCGTAGGCCAAGTTGCCATCTTCGTGGTGTAAAAGATGTCTTTCAGGTGTTGTAATACAAAATATCTTGCAGACAAAAGCGATCGCTTTAGGAGTTTGCCAATTAATGATAGAAACGTGCCGCCAAATTACATGAAGTTCTCCCAGAACTATACCAACAATCGTACCAATAGGTGATATTTGCCAGCCAAAAGGAATAAATAGAAAATATGGTAATGCTCCTAAAAATCCATCTAAAAGTACTAGTGGATTTCTGGTCAAAACAGCATAATGTATAAAACTACGATTCTTACTATGATGTACCAAGGTATGAAATTTGCCGAAAACGTGTTCTGGAACGTGATATAAGAACGTAGACAAAAAATCGCCAATAAACAGTAATAACGTAGCAACCAAGATTATTTTAGTGACAAACACAGCTAACTCCTTACACTCATGGCAATCTTAATCGCCGTAAGTTAAGATTTCTTAAATAGCTATTTAATTTTTATCTAGCTTAGATTAACACCTATAAAGTTGAATTTTGATTGACTTTGGCGATAGCCATACCTTCATA
>CAKZYI010000853.1 GCA_937884735.1 uncultured Pleurocapsa sp. | reverse complement strand
AACTAGGACAGGTAGCAAGACAAAAACCACAGTGGACACAAGTTTCGATCAAGTCTGGTTGGGGAGGATTTTTGCTATCAAAATTGGTCATTTTCGATTGTGATAGGTTTTATATAAGGGATTTTTAATTAGATGCTTTATTGCTTTAGACTATAAAGCGATCGCTATTTAAGATGTTTTGTGGATCGAATTGGTCTTTGATGGTTTTCATGGTTTTAATTGCATTGCCGTAATATCCCCAGACATCTATATTTTGCTTAAGAGTTTTGGGTGCATTGAGAATAGTCAAAAAGCCGTAATTTTTTTGGCAATGCGATCGCATTTGATTGAGAGTTTGTAGATCTAAATCATGGGATTGCAAATGTCCGACACCACTACCTGCATGAATCCTCACAGCAATATTATTATCGGCAATCTCTTTTGATTGTAAGAAATTTATGGCAGCAGTTGCAGGGATTCCTATTTTACAGATAACCGTTGTGTCTAAATTGGCAAGGTTAGTAAGGTTGGCGCACTGTTGCCATAAATCTATTTCTGGTCGATCTTGATAATCATTAGTAGTCAGATTTAATTTACTTGCGATCGCTTTCACCTCTTCAATTTGTTGCTCAATACTTTCGGGGATAGTTTGCCAACGGGCTATTAAGCCTACATCTCCGTCTAATCCTATTTTTTTGATTACATACCCTGAAAGTAAATCCATTGCAGTAGGAGTTAAACCAGAATTGCGAATAGTTTGAGTTACTCGATCAATATTCTCCCCGTTTCCTGTTAATAACAGGGTTTGGGAAGTGGATACTATGGGAAAGGTACGGAAGGTTAGTTGAGAAATGATGCCCAAAGTACCATAAGCACCTGTAAACAATTTCATTAAGTCATAGCCAGCAACGTTTTTAACCACTCTTCCCCCTGCCTTTGCCACCGCGCCATCTGCACGAACAAAAGATAAGCCCAGCAGCAAATCGCGGATACCGCCATATCGCTGTCGCCAACTACCAGTATCCGCCGTGGCAACTATTCCCCCCAGGGTTGCTGTATCGGGATAACTGGGATCTATGGGTAAAAATTGATTATGCGATCGCAATATTGCCTGAAGATCTATTAGCTTCATTCCTGCTTCGGCTGTTACCGTCAAGTCTCCTACTGCATGTTCGATTAAGCGATCGCATTTTTGAGTGCTAATAACTAGCTGAATATTTTTGGTGATGTTGCCCCAAGCTAGTTTGCTACCGTTACCACAAATTAGCGTCCTCCACCCTGCTTGAGATGCCTGTTCGACTATCTTTGCCAAGATATTTGCTGTACTGGGAAATACAAGATATATCGGCTCACTAATATTATTTACTACCTGGCTTATTTTATTTTGCCAGTAGCTGTCAGCTTGACTTAGTTCGACTAATTCAGTGCTGCTGTCAATAATCGGGTTTAACTGACTTGCGATCGCAGTTGTCATAGGTCAATGGAAGGAAATTAATAAAGCTGTTAGCTCTTAGCTCTCAAAAGCATTAGTCAGGTTAATAAACCGTAATTAATAACTAACGACTGAATAACAGCTTTTCATGCTTTATTATTGTCGCATCTCGTCGATTGTGAAGATAAACTTGTGACAAGCTTATGTTTAAATGTCACAAGTTTATCTTAGACCCTGACGTTACGCAAGATTATGAAAAAACAATAGTTTAGATAAGGTATGAAAAAAAGACTGATAAACCCTTTACCCCTTACCTTTTACCCCTTACCCTTTAACCGTTACCCAGCCTTAACAGATTAATTACTGCGTAACATCAGTTAGACCTCTTACCTGCCATATACTACCTACTACTTTTTATCTTTTGACAATGATCTTTCTTTTTCCCAATGACTGCTTTAATCCCAAACAGCCAGATGTAGTGTATGGCGATCGCTATTTGGCTTTTGAACGGGCAGGTTTTAAAACAGCTTTGATTGAAATTGAATCTTTTCATTAAAACTTTTTTAGGTTCAATTATCGATCGCCCAGAACAAATTAATCTAGTTTTAGCAGAAAATAACAACTTTTTCTCTGTTGATGTAATCGAACGTCAAGACGGAGTAAAAAGAATTGTAGAAATAGGAGATGGACAAGTTTCTGATTTGGTAGGTTGGACAATGGAGAGGTTTATTCAGATTTGGAGTTAGAAAATATAAAATTTTAAATAACACCGAACATATAAAATTATTTTGAAACAATAAGAGCAAAATAGAACTTTAATATGGCACCTACTAATCAGATTGGCGTAGCTGTAGTTGGTACGGGATTTGGACAAAAAATACATATTCCAGGTTTTCAAAATCATCCCCGCACTGAAGTAGTAGCCGTACACAATCGAGATATTAATAAAGCGAAAGAGATTGCCGACGCGAATAAAATTTATTATGCCTATAGCGATCTCGATAAAATCTTGTCTTTGCCAGAAGTAGATGCAGTTAGTATCTCTACGCCTCCATTTCTGCACTATGACATGGCAAAAAAAGTTCTAGAAGCCAGAAAACATCTTCTGCTCGAAAAACCAATGGCAATGAATGCAGGGCAGGTTAGAGAGCTATATCACCTAGCAGCACAACAGGGAGTAGTTGCGATCGCCGATTTTGAATTCCGCTATGTACCTGCTTGGCAATTGCTAGCCGAGCATCTTAAGGATGATTATGTAGGAAAGAAAAGACTGATTAAGATCGATTGGCTGGTTACTAGTCGTGCTAATCCTAAACGAGACTGGAATTGGTACTCCCAAGCAGAAGCTGGTGGCGGTGCATTAGGTGCGGTGGCATCTCACGCTTTTGACTATATTAGCTGGCTGTTTGGTTCGGTGTCTCGCCTGTCTGGCTATCTAAATTGTGCCATACCCGAACGCCCAGACCATAATGACGGAGGAATTATTAAGCCTGTAGATGCAGATGACACCTGTTTGATTATGATGGAACTAGAAGATGGCACCCCCGTACAACTATCTATTAGTTCCGTGACATATGCTGGTAGAGGGCATTGGGTAGAAATATACGGTGAAAAAGGAACATTAGTTCTTGGAAGCAGTAACTTAAAAGATTATGTTCATGGTTTTGAATTGTTTGCAGCACCCGCAGGAAAGTCTTTGAAAAAGGTATCTGTACCCAAAAAATATGACTTTGATCGGGTATTTACCGATGGGCGACTAGCACCTTTTATTAGAGTCGTAGATCGTCTTGTCGCATCCATAGATTCTAAGAAATCCCTCATTCCTTCTCTAAAAGAAGGGGTTTATTCTCAATTGCTGATGGACATGACTCGCAAATCTTACCAAAATAATTCTTGGGTAAATATACCAAATATCAACGAATATCTTAAATGTCCTTAACTTTTGGTAACATAATTCTTAATTTTTATTATAAGAAAAATGTTGTTAAAAAGCATATGGTTGATATACATTAGCAAGCGCAATATCCTAACAATTTAGAGAAAACTAATTCAGTAGCGTATTTGACTATTGAGATTTAATCATACTTTAGATAGATATACGCTCATCCTAAATTATTTTAAATTTATTGCTGATTGCTGATGACAACTCAAAGACATCAGATTTCATTCTTGGTATGGAGTGCTGCTTATGATATCCACTGTATCGACCAAACGTTATACTATAAACACGATTAGAGAAGAAGTCTTTAATCTAGTAGAAGTAGGAGCTATTTCTTCAAATCAACCGTTAAGAATTTTGTGTGAATATTTACCCCCACAGTATTGGGACAAAATTGAACGGGAATTAGAAATAAATGATTACTTGCTACGCGATCGCATTATAGATTTGCTTGGTAATTTGCGGTGGGATAATGACTGAGTAGTAAGCAAAAGGCAAACTTGGAAACTCTTGTTAATTGGCATAAATTAACTGCTTTATATCGTCATCGGTATTTAAGCAATCGCTTAAAAGAGAAAGGTTTGGGCTATCAATCCAACAATATTGGTACCCCTGCTTTTCCTCAAGACTTAATTCTAAGGCAATACCAACACCAAGCAGTAGCTAACTGGCTAGAGAATAAAGGTAGGGGAACGCTAAAAATGGCGACAGGTAGTGGTAAAACTATCATAGCCCTTGCGATCGCAACAGAGCTTTATCAACAGATTGGTTTACAAGTATTAGTAATAGTTTGTCCTTATCTTCACTTGGTCAATCAATGGGCAAGAGAGTGTAAAAAGTTTAATCTCGAACCGATTACGGCAATAAGCCGAGTAGAGAATTGGCAAGGAGAGCTATCAAGTAAGCTATATAATCTTAGTAATAAGTGCCAATCTTTTATCACCATAATTACTACCAATTCAACTCTAATTAGTCAGGGATTTCAATCTCAACTTAAGTATTTTCCTGCTAAAACTCTAATTGTTGGCGATGAGGCTCACAATCTGGGGTCGAGCCGTTTAGAATCAAGCCTACCCCGCAATATTGGCTTGCGTCTAGCGTTATCAGCAACTCCCGAACGACAATATGACGAAATAGGCACAGAAGCTTTATTAGATTACTTTGGTGCCATAATTCAGCCTGAATTTACTTTAGCCAATGCGATAGATCGGGGTGCTTTAGTTCATTACCTATACTATCCAATCTTTGTCGAGCTAACTCACTCCGAAGCCATACTTTATGCCAAACTTACCAAACGTATTGGCTGGGCTTTAAGCAGAAACAGTAGTTTTCAAGATAACGATACTTTAACCTCTTTACTCACAAAGCGATCGCGTTTAGTTGCTACAGCAAGCAATAAGCTCAATAGCCTTAAAGAATTAATGCTATCTAGATTAGACACCAGCCACACTCTTTTTTATTGCGGAGATGGATATTTAGATAACGATGTTCGACAGATAGATGCAGTCACCCATCTGCTAGGGAAAGAATTAGGCTATCGTGTCAACACCTACACCACCGATACACCTTTAGAAGTTCGCGAAAATCTTCGTCGTCAATTTGAGTCTGAACAGTTGCAAGGTTTAGTCGCCATTCGTTGTTTAGATGAAGGTGTTGATATCCCAGCAATCAAAACCGCAATAATTTTGGCTAGCACTAGTAATCACCGTCAGTTTATTCAACGTCGCGGTAGAATTTTGCGTCCCCATCCAGATAAAAAGCAAGCCATTTTATACGACATGATTGTTATACCTCCAAGTCTAGATCGAGAAACCTGGGAAGTCGAAAAAAATCTGCTACGCAAAGAATTAATTAGATTTATCACCTTTGCAGAATTAGCTGATAACGCCACAGAAGCTACCAACAAACTATTACAACTGCGCGATCAATATCAACTTTGATTCCTTATTCTTCATCCTTAAGTCTGTATAGTTATAAGTAGACTTGTAAAGTTAAATTAAGCATTAGGTATACAAGAGAGGAGAATGAGTAGTAATTTAAGAGCATCGATACAGCCAATTGCAGATTGGTTCAATAGTTTAGGAACACCAGAACCCATTATTCACTGGGGACATCCTTTGATGATGGCTATTGTGGCGTTTGTCATGGGTGGTGCGGCTGCATTAGCTGGATGGAAAGGTAGGACATTGGCTACTACCAATACTGAAGTAGCAATTCAAAATAAAGCAGATCACCGCAAAATTGCACCATTAATGTATGTCTTTTTATTATCTGGCTACACTGGTGGAGTTTTATCTTTAGTAATGCAGGGACAACCAATCTTAGAAAGTCCTCACTTTATTACAGGTACAGTTGTAATTTCTTTATTAACTATTAATGCCTTACTTGCTGCAACTGGATTTATCGGTAACAAAGAAACCGCCAGAACAATCCATGCCTATGTTGGTAGTGCTGCATTATTAATTATGGTAGTTCATGCTGCTTTTGGCTTGAAGCTTGGTTTATCTATTTAATTGAGCTTTTAACTGTTCAAAAAAACTAAAACTTTTATTTTACAAGGCGACTAGATATTTAGTCGCCTTTTTTATTGTGTGAAGCTTTTAGTAATTCATTTTTAGATAGTATATGTTGTTAGAAATAACGATAGATTTTAAATGGACAATAAGACTAAATTAAGAATAAAACTGTGGACGAGAGATTTATATAATTTGTTATTATTTATCTTTGTTGGTATAGCTAGTACGTGGTCATTTTTATATTTTTTATCATTATATTTGTCAGATTTTTTTAATCCCAAACCAGAAAATCAAGAACAAGTAATTCAAAATATAGGTACAATTTACCGCGTTCAGCAAAGTCACTTTTTTGAAAAGCGCAACTTTGCTGAACGCGGTAAATTG
>CAKZYI010000852.1 GCA_937884735.1 uncultured Pleurocapsa sp. | reverse complement strand
AGCATAAAAATCTTAATTGGATTGTGGCACTTGTAATTATCTTAGGGGCGATCGCATTTGCGGTTACTGATTAAGTCGAGTCAAAGACAAGGGCATCAGCTATTCATCCGACTCAAAAAGCTCTTGAGACGATCACATCGAGGATTGGTCAAAACTTCTTGGGCATTTCCTTCTTCTTCCACGACTCCTTGATTGAGAAAAATTACCTTATTAGCCACTTCGCGAGCAAACTGCATTTCATGGGTAACTACTACCATAGTCATGCCTTCTTCTGCTAGCTGTTTCATTACCGATAAAACCTCTCCCACCAATTCTGGATCTAACGCGCTGGTAGGCTCGTCAAAGAGAATAATTTCTGGTTTCATACAGAGACTACGAGCGATCGCAACCCGTTGTTTTTGACCTCCAGATAGCTGTTCTGGATAGGCATTAGCTTTACTACTCAAGCCTACCTTATCTAAATAATGCAAAGCGCGATCGCGACATTCTAGTTTTGATTCTTGGAGAACTTCAGCAGGAGCAAGCATAAGATTTTGCAACACGCTCAGGTGAGGAAACAAATTAAACTGCTGAAAAACCATTCCTACTTTTGTTCGCAACTGCCTCAGCTTTTTCGAGCTAATTTTTGGTTCTGATAGATCGATATCCATCACCCTTAGTTTTCCACCGTTGATTGTTTCCAAGCGATTGCAGCAGCGGAGCAAAGTACTTTTACCACATCCAGAAGTACCAATTATGGAGACAACATCTTTTTTGTAAAGGTTAGCAGTAATACCTTTTAATACTTCCAAAGAACCATAACTTTTTCTAAGGTTATCAAAAGAAATAACAGGAGCAGAAATAGACATTTTTAACGTGTTTAATATATTTATATAAAAGCTTATCTTGTGAGTAGAATAAATCTAATTATATTTTATAACTGTTATATTCATCACATTTATTATTTCATTTTATAGTCATAATTCACTCAATAAAAATAAAGTAAAAAATCATATCAAAATCTATCTATCTTTAGATATATATGTGGCAAATTGAGTTGTTATAAAGCAGATAAACTGTAATATATGGCTTATTACCATGGTTATAGAGCCTTAGCGATTAGGTTTTAGTTAAAAGAGTTGTCATGAGATTATGATTTTCTTTTACTGTTAATGATATCTAAAAATATTTGAAATCAAAATGAAGAATAAGATATTTCAAGAATATATAACCAGTAACAAAGATATTCAATAGATTATTATGAATGAAAAAAACATAAAATTTTGGCTTAAAAGATTAGGCTTAGGCTTAGTTGGAATACTACTAATAACAGCCATAAACTACTATTCAACTTCTTCTGTAAAAGCACAAGAAGTTCTTCGAGTAGGTACAGAACCTGCTTTTCCTCCTTTTGAAATGCAAGCCCCAGATGGCAAAGGATTTACTGGTTTTGATATTGATTTATTCAAAGCAATCGGTGAAGAGGCTGGTCTAGAAATTCAATTTCAAAGTATGCCTTTTGATGGACTAATTCCTGCTTTACAGTCCCAAAATATTGATGCCGCTATTAGTGGTATGACTATTACCGCCGAACGAGTACAAACAGTAGATTTCGCTCGTCCCTACTTTCAGTCAGGATTGGCGATCGCAGTTAGAAAAGAAAGTAAGAATGACATCAGAGGATTTGATGACCTAGAAAATAAAAAGGTGGCTGTCGCCATTGGTACAACTGGAGCGCAGGAAGCGGCTAAAATCCCAGGAGTAGAGCTATCTACTTTTGACAACTCTGCTCTAGCCCTACAGGAATTGAGCAATGGTAAAGTAGATGCAGTGGTTAACGATGCCCCTGTAACCCTTTATGCCATCAAAGTTGGCAACCTCAACAATATTGAAGTGGTGGGAGAGTTGTTAACAGAAGAATACTATGGGATAGCCTTTCCCAAAGGTTCGCCTAACGTAGAGATCGTAAACGATGCTTTAGATGAGCTGCTTAAGACAGATAAGTATCGTGCAATTTACCAAAAGTGGTTTGCAGGAGAGCCAGCCAAGTTACCTTTAGTTGCACCAGCCTTACAAGGAGAGGCGGCTGCTTTTAGTATTGCGTCAATGTTCCCCCCTCTATTGAACGGGGCATTAATCACCATCATGCTGCCGCCAATTTCAATCTTCTTTGCTACTAGTGGTGGAACTTTATTGGCAACAGCCTCTATTTCTGACTTCAAACCTTTGGGTTGGCTAACCCGCATCTATGTCGATTTTTTCCGCGGTACGCCTTTATTGGTGCAAATCTTTATGATTTACTTTGGTCTACCCTCTTTATTGCAAGGAATAGGCTTAGACATCAGCTTCAATCGCTTTTCCGCGGCTGTAACGGCACTGAGTCTCAACTCGGCTGCTTACCTAGCCGAAATTATTCGCGGGGGTATTCAATCAATTGACCAAGGACAGTGGGAAGCTTCCCAATCTATGGGAATGGGCTGGATACAAACCATGCGTCACGTTATTTTTCCCCAGGCTTTCCGTCGGATGTTACCACCGTTGGGCAACGAATTTATCACCATGATTAAAGATACTAGTTTGGTAGCAATTATTGGCTTTGAAGAACTATTTCGTCAGGGACAGCTGATGGTAGCAACTACCTATAGAGCATTTGAAATATATGCAGCAGTAGCATTGATTTATTTGTTTTTAACCTTCATTGCTTCTAGAATCTTTAGCTGGCTTGAAAAACGCCTTAATCCTGTGCGTCGCGCTAGCAAAAAATCATCAGACAGAATTGCCTCTACTCAAGAACAAGTTGCAGGTTAAAAAAGGGGCAATTTAAGCAGTTTTCCATGTATCAATAACTTTAGGTGTGAGAATCATGTTTAATCGTTTAATTAATTTGCTCCCTATGGGTGCAGCAGCTTTTAGCATTTTGATTTTGAATTGTGATAGGTCTAACGCCCAGTCTATAGACAATTACAACTATCAAGACAATCTCGGTCAGATAACCAATGTCAATCAGCTTAGAGATGTTGCCCCAACTGATTGGGCTTATGAAGCTTTAAGAAGTATAGTCGATCGCTATGGCTGTATTTCTGGCTTTCCCAACCAAACCTATAGAGGCAATCAACCTCTATCTCGTTATGAATTTGCAGCAGGTTTGAATAGTTGCCTAAACCAGATCGAACGTTTAATTGCTAGTTCAGAATCGGTATCGGAGTTCGACTTAGATACCATACAGCAATTGAATCAAGAATTTGAAGCTGAATTGACTAGTTTGAGGGGAAGAGTAGACGAAATTGAAAGCCGTACTGCTGTATTGGAGGATAGTTCTTTCTCGACAACTACTAAACTCAATGCTGAGATTGTCAACTATGTACTGGGAACTTTCGGCGACGAAAAGCCAGACGGTAGTGATATTGACGACGAAATAACCTTTAGCAGTCGGGTTCGACTTAATTTCGACAGTAGTTTTACGGGGGATGATAGATTAAGTATTCGTTTGCAGGCGAGAAATATTACTAGTCCAGCCTCATCTGGAGGCACAAACTCCCTAGCACTAAACTTTGAAGGAGATAACGGTAACAATGTAGAAATTAACGACCTGCACTACTCTTTCCCCGTCACAGAAAGACTTTCGGCGTTGATTGGGACTAATGGAGTAGATATCGATGATATTTTTAATGCTGCTCCCACCATGGGCATAGCTTACGACACCCTATCTTTATTTACCGCCTATAACAATCTGGTTTACGATAATGGCAACGCTGGGGGGGCGGCGATTGGTTTTGATTATGACATTCTAGATTCAGTTAATTTAGCCATAGGCTATTGGGCAACAAATCCCGCCGATCCTACTGGTAGCAACGGTTTATTTAACGGTAACTATGCTACTGGTGCTAACTTGAACATTGCTCTGTTGGACGAACGCTTGAATTTTGCTCTTGCTTATTTACGAGCATATCAGGGCGCGGGGAGTGGTTACGATCTAGGTGGCTTTGTGGGGACTGATGCAGCTACAGATCCTTATAGCGATCGCGCTAATTCTACCAATAATTATGGTTTGGCTGCAAGTTTTCAAGTCTTAGAAAAGCTTGCCATAGGAGGCTATGGGGGCTATACCACCGCATCGACAATTGATGACAATGCCGATGCCGATATTCTCAACTGGAGTGCTTATCTAACCTATACCGATCTGCTCAAAGAAGGTTCGACTGCAATCGTGGCATTCGGTCAACCACCCACTCTAATTGATTCGGAAGGAGATGCTGTAGCAGACGATCCTGATACACCATATTTGTTGAATGTGGAATATCAATATAATTTCAACGATTTTATCCAGTTTACCCCTGGTGGATATGCTTTATTTAATCCCAACGGTGATTCAGACAATGAAACTATTTACGTAGGGACTTTGCGAACTGTTTTTAGATTTTAAATTGATATATTTCAATAAACTTGGTCACTAAGACGTTTGATGATAATTTTAGAATGAAATTATCATCAAACACAATTTCGCCAAATAAAGTTAATCATGGTTAAAACTGCTTCTACAATGCTTGCTTTGGGTACTACCGCCCCCAAGTTTGAACTTCCTGATGTGGTATCTGGAAAAACCATTTCTCTAGATACCTTCAGCGACTGCCAAGCATTATTAGTAATGTTTATTTGTCAGCATTGTCCTTTTGTTAAACACGTCCAAGACGAGTTGAGCAAAATTGGTCAAGATTATAGTCAGCAACCTCTAGGTATAGTCGCTATCAGTGCCAATGATGTAGCCAACTATCCCAATGATTCCCCTGCAAAGCTCAAGCAAATGGCTCAAGAGCTAAACTTCAATTTTCCTATTTGCTATGACGAAACCCAACAAGTAAGCAAAGCCTATACTGCTGCTTGTACTCCAGACTTCTTTTTGTTTGATGCCAATAACAAGTTAGCCTATCGTGGTCAATTGGATAGTAGTCGCCCTAGCACAGATATTCCTGTTACTGGAGAGGATTTAAGAAAAGCGATCGACCTTACATTACTAAATAAGCCAGTTGATTTTACTCAAAACCCCAGTATTGGCTGCAACATTTCATGGAAACCAGGGAATGAACCTGGATATTTCGGCTAAATGTAGCAAACAAGTTCTAAAATACAACGTTTTATATGTCTTTTTTTACTTTATCCTTGTAGGGTAAACAATGAACCGTATAACGTTGTAACAAATGGAAAACTTGTTCTATAACCATCAGCAGACATCAAACAATATCGAGAATACAGAAACAGAATCTAATAATGCTGAAATTTTAGAAACAACTATTTCTAGCTCATCAAGCCTAACCGCAAGACTAAGGGATTTTTTTGAGATTGAACCTCAAGCTGAACCTCAAGCTGAATTTCAAGCTGAACCTCAAGGAACGTTGTTTATACCTTTTTTGGGTCAATCTAATGCCGAACATATGAGCATAATTTATGACCCATACCAGCCAGAATCGACTGCCAATAATACTTCTGGTGCAATAGATTTAAAGCAAAATTTGAGCAATCTTATAGATAGCAACATTGTCACTAGCGATACGAGAGAAACTAATTTTGCTATTGGAGGAAGTAAAGTCAATGGTAATGGTTATTATCTAGATGACAATTATGTCTGGTGGTATCCAGAGCAAAATCAACCAGGAGGAGCATTACTTCAAGCCGAGGAAGGATTAAAAACATGGTTGAGTGATAATGAGGCGCAGCCAAACGATGAAATAAGTATTATTTGGTCTCAAGGAGAATCAGATGTAGGGGATATTTATGCTGGCGATCCTGATACAAAAGAAGCATATAAACAGTCTACCCTAGCGATTTTTGACTATTTAACAAATAGCTTGGACTATGAAAATATTACATTCTATCTTGTGCCTACTGGTCGTCTCCAAGAAGAAGGAGCCGCTAACGCAGGATTGAATCCTCAAGAAATTGATTTCATGAATGAAGGAATAGCAATAATTCGGGAAGCTCAATCAGAAATCGCCATAGAAAGAGATGATGTGCAGCTAGCACCAGACTATTCTGACCTTAATATGGTTTATGAGGAAGGACAAATATATGGGGAAAGTTACGACCAAAATTATTACCAGTGGTCTAGGGATTTTTGGCATCTAGGTCATGATGGACTACAGGTAAATGGAGATCGCCTGGCGCAATATATTGCCTTGGATCGAGGAACCAATAACGTTATTAACTTTACTGATTCTTCTTGCAATCCTGCTCAATCTATTTCTTTAACTCGTGATGGAATATTAGATATCAACATC
>CAKZYI010000851.1 GCA_937884735.1 uncultured Pleurocapsa sp. | reverse complement strand
ATAAGTAATATAGAGGAGATTATCTCAATAAAATTATCAAATATGTCAGTTGCCTACTCTAAACAACTGACATATGATTTGGCAAAGCGAAATAAGTCTGCCCTAAAGGATGCCCCTTCGCCTTAAACTTATTAAAACTACCTAGTTTTAATTCAGCATCTGCTTGCTTTCTACTGCATGGGTCAATCTTTCTAAGGATGCAGTCAACTTTTCTTGAGCTAATACAGCAGCATCTGGAGTTTCTTCAGCCAGAGCTTCTTGGCGAATAAGACGTTTTTTTGCTTTTTCAAAAGCCTGCACGACTACGTATATGCAAAAAGCAATTACGAGAAAATTTAAGACAGCAGCTAAAAACAAACCGTATTGAATACCATTAGCTGATAAATCTGCTAGTTTTTCTACTCCAGCAGCTTTCATTGCTGGATTAAGAATTGCAGGTGTAATAATGTCAGCAACTAGAGATTCAATAATTTTGCTGAAGGCTGCACCAATTATGACTGCGACTGCTAAATCTACAACATTACCGCGCATAATAAAATCGCGAAATCCTGCCAAAAAACCACTCGCAGCTTTTGTTCTATTTCTAACCATAATTAATTTCCCCACTATAAAAAGTCAAACTATTTCTGTTAAATAGGTAACTAATTATAAGCATTGTGCTTAGAATATTAGATTTAGATTTGATGAAATATTTATGTCGAAATAGCTGCTATTTTGGGAAAGATTTTACAATTTCTAATTGTTGCCAACATAAATATAAGGCGCGAGGAACATGAAAACAGCCTTTCCATTTGCCTCCTTTGAGATCTAGAGATATTTCTCCTCTTCTATTTAGATAGCCAAACCATTCTGAATACTTGTTATCAGAAAAATTTTTCCAAGTATAGTTATGAACTTTTTCAAACCACTCCCAGCATTCTGGTCTTTGGGTTAAATTAAATCCCATTAATAGAGCTACCAACGTTTCTAGATGTACCCACCATAGTTTTTGATCCCACTCTAGCTGATGGGGAGGATGTCCTTTTGCATCCATAAAATAATAAATACCGCCGTATTTTTCATCCCAGCCGAAATTGAGTATGTTTAAGACCACATCAACTGCTTTATTAATTAACTGTCGGTCGTTTCCATCCTTGGCAATATCCATCACAAACCACATGGCTTCAATACCATGACCAGGATTTACTAATCTACCATCAAAACAATCTAGGTGTTTGCCGTCAGGAGTGACATTTTCATACATCAATCCACTGTCAGAATCTAGAAAATCTCCCATTACTTCTCGAACAGTTTGGGCTAATATTTCCTCTAGCTGATTACCTTCTAATAACCAGTCCATTTCTAAAGACAAGTTTGCCAAAATCATTGGTACGGCTAAACTTTTAAGCGATCGCGTTCCTGGGTAGGCTTTGTTATACTTACCTTTGGGATTGGTTTGACGACGCAAAACATTATTGTAGGCTTGCAGCGCAATTTCTTGAGCCTGTTCGTTGCCAGAAGCCAAAGCATACTGGCTATAAGCCATTGCCGCAAAACAATCAGAAAAGATATTGTAGGGCTGTACTAAAGGCTGTCCCAATTGGTCTAAGGCGAAATACCAATTACCATCTCGATCTCGCCCGTGTTTGGCTAGGAAGTCTGCGCCGTGTTTAGCAATTTTGAGCCATTCTTCTCGCTTTTCTAAACGATTGTAAAGCATGGAATATGTCCACACTTGACGATTCTGCAGCCAGACAAATTTATCTGTGTCGTAAATCTTGCCAGCACGCTCTAAACAGGTAAAATATCCTCCGTGTTCCCAATCTACTGAGTTATTTGACCAAAAGGGAATAACATTGTTTAACAAGGTGTCTTGATATAGCTGAGATAACTTTTCTGCTGTCTGATTCATTTTTTGCCACTGCTATATAAATATACCAAGGTCGCTTCGCAAATGAGAATAATTCTTATTTGTGTCCGAACCTGTCGTTATCTCCAAAAATTATAAGTGATTTATATATTGAGTTGATGCAATAAATAGAAAAATGCAGATTTTGAATAAAGTTTTGAATAAATTCAATTTTTAATTTGTATTTGAGCTACTATTTTCAAAATAATAAACAACGTTATGAAGCCGAAATATTAAACGGATATTTGAAAAGGATTGGAAAGATAGTTGGCGGTATTTTCTACTAAAGCGATCGCATTTTCATAAAGCATTCTTTTAGGCCCTAAAATTCCTACACTACCAACAGGAACATTGTCTTGATAGTAATTGGCGGAAACTAAGGTACAGCTTTGCATCGGTTCAAGATAATTTTCTTCGCCGATAGTAATGGTTACTTTTTTTAAATTGTTAAAATTATCTTCTTTGGTGGGAAAAGAGTAAATAGCGGGTAAAAGGCGATCTTGCTGCTGCTCTAGCAAAGATAGGAGAGTTTGTACCTGTTGAAGTTGAGAAAATTCTGGATGGCGGAGAAACTCTGCTACACCATGAATTAATAATGGGCTAGAATTGTTGTATTGAAAACTAAGTTGTAATGGGTTAAACTGAGTTTGAGAAAAATCTGAGGTATGGGTAATTTCTTGATCTAGTTCTG
>CAKZYI010000850.1 GCA_937884735.1 uncultured Pleurocapsa sp. | reverse complement strand
GTCAATCTGGAAACTGCTGGGGGTGAACCCGATAGTGTAATGATTTTTGCAGGGTTTTCTAGTTCTTTGATGAGAGCTACAGATTTCGATCCAGACGTTCCTATTATTGCTCCTGACTCTACCATCATTTCTATCGATCGCCTGGTTAGTCCTTACGATCCTGATAACCCTCAATACATTGAATCTGGATTAACCGTTGAGGTCATGGATAATATTTTGCAAAAATTAGACCTATAAAATTTTGTTTAAGTAAATTTGCCCTAAAAGTTCTTTGTTTTACCAAAATTTAAAATTATCGCTTAACTTATTGGATGAATGTATTGGAGATTGCAGCAAATACACAATTTGCTAGTCATTAAAAGATTTGAAATTTTATGATATACAGAGCAAAAACTTTTAATACAAAAAAATTACCGAAAACTCCTCTATTTGGTACGGATGGAATTCGTGGTAAAGCAGGAGACATTTTAAACGCGGCTTTTACCGTTGAGTTGGGATATTGGGCAGGAAAAGTCCTAGAATCGGCAGCACATAACTCTGGACCCATAATTATTGGACAAGATTCTCGTAATTCTAGTGATATGTTGTCTATGGCGATCGCAGCAGGGCTAACTTCTGCGGGACTAGAGGTATGGAATATAGGTTTATGTCCTACTCCCTGTGTAGCTTCTATTGTCCATGACAGCGAAGCAATGGGCGGCATTATGATATCTGCTAGCCACAATCCACCTCCAGATAACGGAATTAAGTTTTTTGGCAAAGAAGGTACTAAATTAGCCGATTCTCTATCACAGAAAATAGAACACCATCTCAGAAATAGCTCTGGACATGAAGATGATAATCCTAGCTGGGGTAAACGTTACCATCGTCCAGAATTAGTCCAACAATATACTCAGATGTTGAGAAATTCCCTAGCTCCAAAAGTTAGTTTTGAGGGCATGCGAATTGTTTTAGATCTAGCTTGGGGTGCATCAGTACAAGTCGCTCCTGCTGTTTTTGAAGAATTAGGTGCAGAAGTCGTTAGTCTTCACCAATTAGCGGATGGCGATCGCATTAATGTCAATTGCGGCTCGACTCATTTGGATATACTCCAACAAGCAGTTAAAGAACACCAAGCTGATTTGGGATTTGCTTTTGATGGAGATGCAGATCGGGTCATGGCAATTGACAGCAAAGGTAGAGTTATCGACGGAGACTACATTTTATATCTTTGGGGCGATCGCTTAAGGAAAGAACAGCAATTGCCCAACGATCTAATCGTTGCTACTGTGATGGCAAACTTGGGTTTTGAAAGAGCCTGGGAAGCACAAGGCGGAAAGATGGAGCGTACAAAAGTAGGCGATCGCTATGTTCAAGCAGCAATGTGGAACACTGGTGCAATGCTTGGTGGAGAACAGTCTGGACATATTCTCTGTCACCATCATGGAGTATCAGGAGATGGGATTCAAACGGCACTACATTTAACTTCTTTGGTATGCCAATCAGGAAGTTCTTTAACCGAACTAGTAAACAATAGTTTTCGTACCTATCCTCAAATTCTCAAAAATGTCCGTGTAGAAGGTCGCGAACGTCGCAGCAAATGGCAAGAATGCAATGCCGTACAAAATGCGATCGCTCAAGCAGAAGCCGCAATGGGCGATCGAGGTCGTATCTTAGTCCGTGCTTCGGGTACAGAGCCTTTGATTCGCGTCATGGTTGAAGCTGAAGATCTTGAATTGACTAGCCATTGGACGGATAAACTAGTCCGTGTGGTAGAAACTAATTTGGCAGTTTGAACAATTGACAATTGACGATTAATTAAACAGAGAGACAAAACATCGATTGTAGGGTGGGCAATGAAAATAAATTTTGTATTCATAGAATAGATACTTGTATTGCCCACCATAATTAATAATCATAAAGACAGTCAACTTTACTATCTATCAACATATATATTTGAATCAAAATTATTCCATAGCGGTGGGCATTAATGATTGATTGTCACGTTTCATAGATTTCTTAATGCCCACCCTACAATTTCGGAAATTATTTTATTCACCCAAAAGTTCGGAAAAACCAAAACTCGGTCTAATTGCCGAATAATACAAGGGTATTATTCGGCAATTTCAAAATAAACTACAGTATTTATTTTGAAATTGCCAGCTAACTTTTAGTTGTACATATCTATCTCATGTAGAAAATAGTATATATATGATTCATCAAATTAAACAAGTTGCTGGTATTGCCCTGGCAACTGGTATTTCGGGAATATTTGTTTTAGGATTTGCGGCTGAAGCAAAAGCTTTTAACTTCAGTGTGAATTTAGGCTCTCATTTTTTAAATGCAGGAGATTCCGTTACTTTGCCGCATCTAACAATTGGAGAGACAGGTACTCTTAACGATATATCTGCCTCTTTGGATTATATTGATTCAGATGGTAGTTGGGCTGCAGACTTATTAATTCAGATTGATGATGGTAATGGAAATTCGATAGATATAGGTGGATTTAGTACTACTTCTGATGTAGATTGGGAGCAAGGCTCTATTACTGATAGTAGTGACTCGTACACCTCAACTACGCCAGCTTTTTCCAGTGCCTTAGCCTCAGATGGAACTTCTGCTTAGACATTCACTATTCAGAATGATTACGGTAGCAGCGGAGGTGTAGAGTATAACAATCTAGCACTAGATCTGGAACTGAGTGCAACCCCCGTTCCTTTTGGCGTATCTTCCAATATGGGCATTGCCATATTGGGCGGTTTGTATGGTGCTTCTCGCTTGCGTAAAAAGCTAGCTAGTAAATTGGCTAGTAGATAAATTTCTTTTTTCCGACCTAAAGGCGATTGTCCAAGCGCGATCGCTTTATTAATCGGTAGGGTGGGCAAGAACAAATGTTGAAGCGAAGACAAAAATACTTAATCTATTGGTGACAATTTAAGAAATTTATTCATTAGTCAACTACACGCCACGCAAAGCGTGGCAAGCCTATGAAATAAGCTTTGGGCGGTACTCCGCCCTGTTATGGCGTTTAGTTTATTTTTAAACACTATATATAGATTAAGAGAGAAAAGAATCTTTTATAGTTCAAAATTACTAATAAATAACTAAGCCCGTTACCCGTTACCTGTTACTTGTTACCTCAAAGCTAGTTGATGTTATGCCTTTGTGGTACAAAGAACGTAGACCACTAACTCTGTCACAAAAATACTTAATCTTATGCCCACCACGATATTTAGAAATTAACAATGGTGGGCATCACCAGATATACAATGTATGGTGATTGACTGTTAAAGCCCACCCTACATCTATATTTCAACTGAATAAAAAAAGAGGACTAACAATTGTCAATCCTCTTTCTTATTAAACCTAAGAGCTAAAAGCTAAAAGCTAATAGCTTTCTTATCGAGTTGCTTCAACCAAAACCTGTTCCTGTACAGAAGAAACTTTAGTTTTACCATCTTCATCGACATCAACTAAGGCGTTGTCGCCATCGTTAACACGACCAGTAAGAATCGCTTCGGCTAAACTATCTTCTAAAAGACGCATGATTGCGCGACGCAAAGGTCTTGCACCATAGCTAGGATCGAATCCTTCATCAATTACCTTATCTTCAAACGCTGTGGTTACTCCAAGAGTAATTTCACGCTGTTCTTGGAGAGTATCAGATACTTCTTTAAGCAAGATAGTAGCAATCTGTCTGACTTCAGGTTTAGTTAACTGACGGAAGACAATAATTTCATCAAGACGGTTAATAAACTCAGGACGGAAATAGTTTTTCAATTCCTGATTGACTAACTCTTTGATGCGGTTGTATTGGGCTTCATCTTTGTCGCCAGAGAACTCGAAACCTAAACCACTACCACCTTTTTCAATGACTTTGGAACCAATATTGGAAGTCATGATGATAACGGTATTTTTGAAGCTTACGGTGCGTCCCTGGGCATCAGTCAAACGACCATCATCAAGCATTTGAAGCATGATGTTGAATACATCAGGGTGAGCTTTTTCAATCTCATCAAACAACACAATGCTGTAAGGCTGACGACGGACTGCTTCGGTTAATTGACCGCCTTCGTCATAACCAACAAACCCTGGAGGCGAGCCAATTAGTTTAGATACAGTATGGGACTCCATGTACTCAGACATGTCAATCCGAATAATAGCTTCATCCGAACCAAACATTTGAGTAGCCAATGCCTTAGCTAACTCAGTTTTACCTACTCCAGTAGGACCAGAGAAGAACATACTTGCAATGGGACGATCGCGATCGCCTAATCCAGAACGAGAACGGCGTAAGGCTCTAGAAACAGCTCTTACAGCTTCATCTTGACCAATGACTCGTTCGTGAAGATTGTCTTCAAGATACATCAAGGCTTCGGATTGAGTTTCTGTCATCTTAGTAACAGGTACGCCAGTCCAAGCTGCTACAATGCGAGCGATCGCTTCATCATCAACTACGGGAGTCAAAGCTTCGGGGTTGATGGTTGCAACGTCAGTTTTATTTTCTTCTTTACTGTTTAAACAGTGGTTTAGATGGGTGCGAGATCCTGCCTCGTCGATCAAGTCAATTGCCTTGTCGGGTAAAAAGCGATCGGTGATATATCTTTCTGAGGAGATTACCGCAGTC
>CAKZYI010000849.1 GCA_937884735.1 uncultured Pleurocapsa sp. | reverse complement strand
CAGAGCTATCGCTCAGATCGTCGTTAGACGACTAGCAATGCATTCGCATTGCGTGCCTTTGTCCCAGTCGAACATCTTTGATGTTCCCAGAATCGAAGATTCTGGACGAAGCATAGCTTCGTGTCCCCCAGTCAAACCAAATAAGTAACTTTGATGAATCGGATTTAGTATTAGACGAGGTTTATCTCTGTTGAGCTATTAAATTTTTACAACCAAATCAACTATTCATATTTCTCTTGATTTTTTCTAATTCTTCATCTACTTCCCACTTTTGAAATTCCGCTTCTAGAGGATCTGCGCTACGACTGCTGGAGGAAGTATTTGCACCCCGATCCCAACCAACTGTATCGCTAGGATATTGAGAAGTAGAAGAACTATTTGGCGAAGAATTTTTGACTTGAGCCGATTGAGTTTTGACTTCCTCTCGCTTTTGTCTAACCTGGACTAATAATTCTTTGGCTTTGATGGCACGTTGTTTAACGCCTTCCATCTGTCCCCAAACTTGATTGCCCTGACGTAGCAATTCTGCCTCTCTTTCTCTAGCTGCATTGGCTAAATCGGGTCTTTTTGCTTTTTCAGCCTTGTCTATTCTGCTATGCCAAGTTTGAATGTTGTTAGCAATTTCTAATATCCGATCTTGAAGGCTTTTTTCTTCTAGTTGTAATTTAGCAATCAATTTTCTAGTATCTTGTTCTTGCTCTAGTAATTGTTCTTCAATTGCCTGTAATTCTAGATGAGGATTATCGCGTAAAAATTCGTCTAGTCGCTCTTCTAAAAAGTTATTGATGTCATCAAATAAGCCCATTTTGCACTTTTTCAGATATTAGATATTAATTTATATCTTAGAATGTTTCTCCTACAGAGATAGAACGAACTTGTCCTTGATAGTTGATTTTTGCTGTCTGACTAGTAATAGAATCTAAAATCCAGCCACTATTATTGATTTCTTCCCCTATACCAAATCTTCTAGTTTGACCATTGGCTTTGATCAGTGCAGCAGATTTGCCTACACCCAAGTCTAAAATGCCAGTGAGAGTGTATTTGACCACTGGTTTGGTAATAGCTGGTTTTATACTCTCTGGGAGCGAAGGTGTAGTATTATTTTCTGGAATGGTTGCAGGCGCAGGTAATGGTGGTGGTGCGGGTATCTTAAGAGCTTGAGAATTAGAAGAAGCTGTTTGTATTCGTAAAGGCTTGGGTTTAACAACTGCTACGGGAGAAGGGATTGATGGCGCACTAGTCTTGGGAGTATAGACAGGAACATACACAACATTATTTTCCTCATTAGAAACAGATTTCTTGGCTTCTAACTCCCGATCTAAAGATATAAGCGATCGCTCCATATAGTCAATAAATTCAACATCTGACTGGGATAAGGTAATGTGTCTGCCTCCCATCATATGGGTAATAAACTTAGTACCCTGATGCCCAAATAGCCACCATAAAACAAATATACAATAGCTACTTGCTAGAGCAAACAAAATCTTACCCAAATAGTGAGGATTTTTTGGCTGCTTATCTGGTGGATAATTTAAAGCGGAATATTTGACTATTTCTCCTATGCCAGGATAAGAACCATCTGAAGTAGAATCAGTATTATTTGCTAAGTTAGCAGTTTTGACCGCGGCTACAAGGGCATAATCTTCTTGGCTCATCGTAGCCGCTCGTTTTTCTATATCAGATACAGAAGACTTTAAGCTTGCCTGCGGCAAGAAATTAAAAGCTTGATCGACATCAATTTCTTCTACAGCCTGTCGATTTGTTGGCTTCGAGTTTTGAGGTAGAGTTAGACTCTCAATAACAGAGAAATTTTGAATAGCCTGCTTTTGACTAGCATCCCTAAGCAAGGTGAGCTCTGCCAGCATCTAAATGAACTTATCCAAGATAAGCCGATCGCTTTTCTCTGTGCCATAGTGTTTACCCACAGATTTGATAACTGTTTAATTTTCTCTTTAGTGTTAATACTTAAGTTGTAGCGGGTAGTAATTAGCCATTAACCATTAGCGAATTTGAAAAACCTACTAAAATAAGTGATTAATGGTTGGCAGTAGTTGACTAATGGGTGCAGGAATCATTTCTCCGCGAAAATCTAGTAACTGAACAATAATTAGATATGCGATCGCAATTAAAATTGAAATTGCGCCAGTAAATACAGCAACAAGTTTGCCTCTATCCATGAATAATTAGCCCTAGCTTAATGATTGTTAATATTTCTATTGTTTCATCAAAAGCTATAAGCTACAAGTTCAGAATTGTACTGAAAATATAATCTCCATGAAAAAACGGGTAACTATTATTTTTCCCAAGACTGCGATTCAGATTCCTCTTACCTATCGCTTGGCAAAGGATTTTAATGTGGCAGCTAATATTATTCGCGCTCAGGTTGCACCCAATCAGATTGGTAAACTAGTAGTTGAGCTGCAAGGAGATATAGATCAAATAGATGCGGCAATTGAATGGATGCGAATGAGGGACATTGGTGTTTATTCTGCAAGTGGTGAAATTGTCATTAATGAAGATCTTTGTGTGGACTGTGGATTGTGTACGGGAGTGTGTCCTACCCAGGCTTTAGTCTTAAATCCCGAAACATTTAGACTGGATTTTAGACGCTCTCGTTGCATAGTATGCGAACAGTGTATTCCAACTTGTCCTGTAGCTGCTATTTCTACCAATTTATAGAGCAGGATGGGCTGTATTGTCCCCTACTAGAGAGTCTAACAATTGCCACAGCTCTGGACTATTGAAATCTTTGATTGTCATATTTGCACCAGCATCAATTAAGCCTTCTGAAGAATGACTAGAAGTAATACCAATAGTGTATATTCCTGCGGCTACAGCAGAATAAATACCCGCTATGGAATCTTCAAAAGCGATCGCATTTTTGGCATTAGTTACTCCCAAACGACTTAAGCCTAGCTGATAAGGAGCAGGATCGGGTTTCCCTGGAGGTGCATCTTTTGCCATTACCACTATCGGAAATGTATCTGTTAAATGCAATACCCTGAGCATGTAGATCGCATTGTCTTCGGGTGCATTGGTGACAACTGCTCTTTTTATAACTGCATCGTCTGTTAGGCGCAGCACTCTATCTAAGCCAGGGGTTGGCTTGAGGGAGTTAGCAATGCGTCGATAGGTTTCTTCTTTTTCTGTGGCTAGTTTCCAGGCTTCTTCTAGGGTTAATTGGGGAATAATATCTTTGATTATCTTAGAATTAGTTCTTCCAGAAATACGCTGACGATAAAAAGCGCGGTCTATGTCAAGATCGAATCTAATTAGGATATCTTGCCAGACTGCAAAATGAATTGAGTCTGTATCGGCTAAAGTTCCATCTAAATCGAATAGTATTGCTTCTAACATTAGTTTTTCATTACGATCTTAAAGATCTTATCTGTAATTATTATTAACATCTAATCTGAAACATTTCTATCTGCTTATGAGCCACATTTTTTTAATATTATCCCAGGGGATTGGGGGGTGGTAATTTCGACAGTCTCAGCTATGTTTTGTTTGCTACTCTATAAGAGTAAGAGCATTTTAGCCCAAAGAAGAGTTAAATAGTCATGAGTTTTCCAGAACGAGATTTGAAAAGCAAACTAGATGAAATGGAAGCGCAGATCAATCGAGAAACTGCTTCCCCGTCTCAAGATTCTTCTTCCAAGTCTGTTTTACCTGAAGTAGAGTTTAGCCCCTCTCCCAAAATACAAGGTTGGATTGATTCTGGTAAAGCTTGGTTTGCCACTTTACCTCAAGTTGGCAAGGCGGCTGTAGCCATTGGTGGGGTATGGTTGGGTTTTTCTGTAGTTGGTGCGGTACTCCACGTTGTGAGTAGTATTGTTACTATTGGATTTGCTGGTTTGCTTTTATACGTAGGCTTTCGTTTGTTCAACAATAAAAATTAATTAATTAAAAAGATTGATGTAGTGACAATTTCTGTAATTGGTGTTGGTTTAGATGGCGCAGATGGCTTGAGTAGACGAGTCAATAAAATTATTGAAGGAGCTGCTATTTTGGCAGGAAGCAAACGCCATCTAAGTTATTTTCCCCAGCATCAAGGAAAAAAAGTCTATTTGACTAATTTAAACGCGGGAATTGATGAAATAGCAGCGTTAGAAAGAGAGAATTTTTCTATTGTTGTTTTGGCTAGTGGCGATCCACTTTTTTTTGGTTTGGGAAGATTGTTGCTTACTCATTTTGATGTCGAACAAATTCGTTTTTATCCCCATATTAGTTCGATTCAATTGGGCTTTAGTAAAATTAAAGTACCTTGGCAAGATGCCTGTTTGGTTAGCGTTCATGGGCGTAGTAACGAGCGGTTAATTAAACTGTTAAAACAGGGAAAAGAAAAGATTGCTTTACTAACTGATAGTAACAATAATCCCGCTGCGATCGCTCGTCTTTATTTGTCTTTAGATTTGCCTGTAAATTACTCTTTTTATATTTGTGAAAACTTAGGAGACAGTAACGAAAAAGTAAGTCACTTTAGTTTTGATTGCCTAAAGGAATTAAAGGAGTTAAGTCAAAATGATTTTGCCGCTTTAAATGTTTTATTTTTAATTCGAGATGGGCAGACAGATGATATTGAGCTAGATAGTCTACCTTTAATTGGATAGCCAGACAGCAGTTTTCTAAGCTTTAGAGATCGCCCTAGTTTGATTACTAAAAGAGAAATAAGATTGGCTATTTTGGGGGAACTATCATTACAGCCCCATCAAACAGTCTGGGATATAGGGGCGGGTACGGGTTCAGTATCGATTGAGATTGCCCGTCTGTGTCCTACTTCTAAAATATATGCGGTCGAAAAAACTAGTATGGGTTCTTCTTTGATTGCCAAAAATGCTGAAAGATTTGAAGTAAATAATATTAATAGTATTAATGGAAAAGCTCCCAAAATACTATTTGACTTGCCCAATCCCAATCGAATTTTTATTGACGGAAGAGGAGGAAATATTGTTGATATTTTGAATATCTGCCAACAGAAAATATCAGCAAAGGGAATTCTTGTTATGGCTTTTGCTACTATAGAGCATAGCTGCCAGGCTATTAATTGGTTAAGTAATAATTCTTGGCAATATCGTCTTCTACAGCTGCAAATCTCTCGTTCTATGCCTCTAAATCATCTTACTCGATTTGTACCTCTTAATCCTATTACAATTATCACGGCAATTAATTGTAATTAGTTAGTTGTAATTAGCTTTTTTAATTCTCTTGCTAATAAAATGACGATAAGTAGGGCTTTGAGCTTTGAGTTTGAGAGCATTTATATTGTCCATGAGAATACTCCAGGCAAACATAAAGATAAAGGTATTTGCCCAAGTTTTAGCAAGGTCTTCCAAAGAAAGTCGAAGAATCATTTCTTTAGGAAATGCACCATCAATAATTATCATCACAGCGAAAAAAGCTGCTCCTGCCAATAAATAATTCCTGGTTGTTTTACTCCACTGTTGATAGCCGCTCCAGACTAAAATGAGAATAATTTCTAGCACCCCCAATCCAGCAACAATCAAAGCGTCGTTAATTTTTAAAACATGTCCAATATGTTCGTGAATCAAAAAGCGATCGTCAAGAGCCAAATATCCAAAAAGTAATACTTGCGATCGATAAAACAATATTTTATTTGAGCTATTTTTATCAGTAGATAAACTATTTAATATGATACTAAAAATCAAACTTGTTCCTAATAGCAAGAATACAGATAAACTGGTATTAATAGCATACAAAGGTACATCACCTCCAATATCCGTAAAGAAATTACGCACATATTCTTGAGAAATATTAACTTCAATAGAAATCAAAATAGCACAATATATAGCTAAAATAAAAAACCACAAATAAGAGAAATATTTTTTCATAATATTTAAAACAACTAATATTCTTAAGTATTAGTATTATGAATTGTGCCTTTAACAATAAAAATAGTTTATGCTTCCTCTAATATTCTCATAAAACGTCAAATAAATATTAATTCAATAAAAAATAACCTTATCGTAATATTTGATTGTTTAAAGTTTTAGTAAATGCTTGCTAAAAAATAGATGAAAAAAAGAAAATATGGCTTTTTTATCACCAGGATGCTATATTTTATAGCGATTAACAAACCAATCGTAAATAAATATCTTTAATCGTAATTTTAAGTTAATATTAATTGTCAGATGTCAGCTTGTGTGGTTTATTAATAGCATCTCTGCAATCTATGAGGCTGATGAATTTATACTTGGCTGGTTTATATTCTCTGGGTTTAATTTTGATCGCCACATCTGTTAGAGGACAAATAATTCCAGATGGTAGTTTATCTACAAACGTCCAACAAACAGGAAACACAACAGAAATCACCGGGGGAAGACAGGCAGGAAACAATCTATTTCATAGTTTCCAAGATTTTTCTGTACTAACTAACAACACAGCATTTTTCAACAATACCATTGACATAAATAATATTCTTTCTAGAGTTACAGGGGGGAATATCTCCCAGATTGATGGTTTGATTCGTGCCAATGGCGATGCTAATTTATTTTTAATCAATCCTGCGGGTATTATGTTTGGGAAAAATGCCAGACTAGATATTGGCGGATCGTTTCTTGGTAGCACTGCCACAGGTTTGTTGTTTGATAATGGGACAGAATTTAGTGCCACAAGTAATATTGAACCTGTTTTGAGTATTAATGCACCTATTGGTTTAAATCTGCGGAATGTTACAGGAGATATAAGCAGTCAGGGGAATTTGAATAGCAATGATAGCTTAACTTTGGCTGCTAATAATTTAGATTTACGGGGGCAATTGACAGCAAAATATAATTTAGCTCTTGAGGCAATAAACAATATTAAAATCAGAGATAGTATTAATAATCCTTTTGTCGCTACTGGGGGGAATAAATTATCTTTGCAGGGCGGTAATATTGATATTTTTGTTTTGAGTAATGCCAACAGTGGCTTATTTTCGGGACAGGATTTAATATTACGCAGCCACAATACTATTAGCGGTGATGCTCACTATTATAGCGGGGGTGATTTTAGAGTCGAACAGCTAGATAATAGTGCTGGTAGTTTAATTAGTTTGCACGATCCTATAGTGCGATCGCAAGGTGATGTTAGTTTTGCCGATTATACTGGCGCAGCTTTACATATCCTGGCTGGAGGAAGCGTTACTGTTGCAGGAGATATTAATATTACGGGAGTAGATACCACCGCTAATTCTTTACAGGAAACTATTACTCTTTCTGATGGTAGTCAGATAAGTATTGATGGAAGTATTCAACCTACTTTGGATATTCGTGCGGGGACAAATAACCCTGGTGTAGCAGGAGTAACAGGAGAAGATATTGCGATCAAATCTACGGATACAGCTACCAGTAGCAATGATAGTATCTAAGGCACAGTTAAAAACCATGGGGCACAAGTAATATTAAACAATCAAACGCAAACTAGAAGTGAATAGGCGGGGGAAAACATTACCGTAACGGCAATTGATACCAGCAACGCTTCGGGAAATGGTGGCGATGTGACGATTGATTCTCGCAATAATATCAATATTCCTAATGGTATTAATACATCTTCTATAGTGGATAGTCAGTTAATCACGGTTGCAACGGAATCTTTTATAGATCGCATCATTACATCAGGAGATGGAGGAAATATTGTTTTATTGGCAATGGAAGATATTATTACTGGTAACTTTAATGCAGCCTCTAGTATCAACCTCAACCTCCTCACCGAAGTAGATACTATTGAAGAAGCTAACCTAGGCTTTGCTGCACCTTTTGCTAATTTACAGGTTGGCAGAGGAGGAAAGGTTAACTTCCAGGCTGGAAATAATATTGAGGTGGGAAATATAAACTCTAGCTCTACTGTAATAATTGATAGTGATTCTGTGGCAGTAGATAACTTCTCTATTATCAATGCAATATTAGAATTAAATTTAGCTGGCGGGGGAGATATTAACCTCAATGCAGAAAATAATATTACTAGCCAAAATATTAACTCCAATGTAGCAGTAAGCGATCGCTTTACCAGCAGCGCAGAAACTACGCCTAATATCACTCTGTCTGTTTCCGAACTTACTCTAACTATTCCCCAAGGTAATCTAGGATCGGGGGGAAATATCTTTTTACAAGCCCCAGAAATAAATACTAATTCCTTAAATTCCTCTGTTGCGGTAGTTAGCGACGTTAACAACACCGCTACTATCTTGGCAAACGATCCCAACCAAGCTACCGCCGAACAACCATCAAGAGCCTTTTCTACCGTAGATATTCTCTATGAAAATATAAATATCGGTCAAGGTGGAGAAATTAATTTAAAAAGCGATCGCGCTAACATAGATAATATTAATTCTTCTATTGGTGTCACTTCCAACAGTGTGGCTTTTGCACAAGCCAACGCCGAAAATAATGCTGTCGCCAATTCTAATGCTAATAATAAGATTAACTTAAATATTACTGGCGATCGCCCTGGTGCAGTGATATTTGATGTTAATAGTGGCGTTAATTTCAATGATATTAATTTAAGATTATGAATTTTGATTACTTACCCCTTGAGTTTTCTGACATAATGCGCAACTTTTCTGGTTGTTTCGACAGCATTGAATCCAGGTTTCTTCGGTACTCCAT
>CAKZYI010000848.1 GCA_937884735.1 uncultured Pleurocapsa sp. | reverse complement strand
AGCCATTTTTCGCTTAAATACAGGAATTAGCATTGGTGGAATGTATCACTTCAACGTAGTTCCCAAACTTACTCCTGCCGAACTTCTTCAGGGTATTGTCTTGGGTGCAATTGGAGCTTTAGTCGCAACTATGTTTGTACTTATCTTTCGGCTGATTGGCAAGCTGACCAAGCCTTTAGAAGACAATAGAATTTTGCTAGCAACCTGTGGCGGGCTTTCTATTGGTCTAATTGCTTACTTTTTCCCTCAAACACTCTTTTTTAGTGAGGAACAAATCGAAACCGTAATTCAAACTGGTGCTACTTTGAGCGTGACGATGCTAATTGCGATCGCTGTAGCTAAAATGTTTGCGATTAGTTTCACTCTTCATTCAGGCTTTTTGGGTGGATTCATTTTTCCCTTGTTTTTTATCGGTGCAAACGTTGGTTTGGCAATTTCCCTTGCTGTTCCTCAAGTCCACCCTACAGTGGCTATGGTGTGCCTGATGGCTGCGGTAAATGTGGCTGTTACTAAAACTCCAATTAGCACCAGTATCATTCTTAGCGTTCTTTCTGGGACGGCTATGCTACCTGTGATTGCTATTTCCAGCTTTGTTAGTTTTCTTTTGACTACAGAATTATCAATGCTGAAAACTCAGAGATCTCGCGACATGGATGAACTATATCTTGCTCAAAAATTTCACCAACAGAAAGCTTGAGGGAAGTTATGAAGCAGCAAAGTAAATTATCTATTCAATTTTAGATTGCTTGAACAATATTCATGCTCTGGTCTTGTGAGCAAAGGCTGCGGCACTAAATCTCAAACCAAAAATGCTCAGTCAGTCAACTATACAGTACCTATCAAAAGTGGGCTAAAGACAATCAAAGTTCGCTTGGGATACATTGCTTTAACTGATGCTGCACCTCTTATAATTGCCCGTGAAAAAGGCTATTTCAGCAAATATGGCTTAACAAACGTTTAAATAGTCAGACAAGGGTCATGGGGCAGTACTCGCGATAACTTAATACGGGGTTCGGCGAGAGGGGGCATTGATGGAGCGCACATTCTCAGCCCCATACCTTACCAAATGACTGCGGGGATAACGCCATCGGGTAAACCATTGGCAATGAATATCCTGGCACGTTTAAACGTTAACGGTCAAGGAATTTCCCTCGCCAACATTTATCAATCAGCTCAAGTAGGTCTAAAAAGTGTCAAACTCAACAATGAGGTAGAACAAGCCAAAGCCAAAGGTCTAGGAAGAAGACTCAAAGTAGCCATGACTTTTCCAGGGGGGACTCACGATCTTTGGATTCGCTATTGGTTAGCAGCGGGAGGAATTGACCCCGATAAAGATGTGTCGATGTTTGTTGTGCCACCTCCTCAAATGGTAGCCAATCTCAAAACGGGAATTATGCACATGCTTTGTGTTGGTCAGCCTTGGAATGCCCAAATAATTCGTCGTAAAGTCGGTCATTCTGCTTTAACTACGGGGCAATTATGGCAGGATCATCTAGAAAAAGCTTTAGCCATGAGAGAAGACTGGGTTAAAACCTATCCCAAAGCAGCCCAAGCAATGTTGATGGCAGTGCTAGAAGCTCAAATCTGGTGCGACAAAATGGCTAATAAAGAAGAGATGTGTCAAATAGTTTCGGTGCGAAAGTATTTTAATGTCCCTGCCAAAGATATTTTAGAGCGAACTAAAAGTAATTTTGATTTTGGAGATGGTAAGGTTTTGCGTAATAGTCCTTAACGCATGAAATTTTGGCAAAATTCAGATTCTTATCCTTACAAAAGCCACGATCTTTGGTTTTTGATCGAAAATATTCGCTGGGGCTATCTAAATCCTAATATTGATACCAAAAAATTAATCGATCGCGTCAATCGAGAAGATCTTTGGCGAGAAGCAGCACTAGCCATTGGTAGAGCAGAAGCTATTCTAAAGACAACCTCTAGAGGGATCGAAACTTTTTACGACGGCGTTCAATTCGATCCCAAAAACCCGTCTGCTTATTTAAACAGTTTATCAATCAAGAAGCACGGAATATGACTGAGAGCAAACTGCGATCGCAATCTAATCAATATTCTTTCAAGCGAAAAAAAGCTCCCGTAGGCAAAAAACTAAGATATTTCAGCTTTAAAATGTTAGAAGTTACCCATCACGACGACCTATTGGGCAGAGCTTTTGATAATTTTATGATTGCTCTAATTTCATTAAATACGATCGCCTTTGCTTTTGAAACAGTTTACTCAATTTCTATTCCTCATAAAAGCTATTTTAATAATTTTGAAACATTTTCTGTGGCTATTTTTACCATAGAGTATGGTCTTAGGCTATGGACTTGTACCCTAAAAAAAAATATCGCCATCCCTTATGGGGTCGAGTCAAGTTTGTTTTAAAACCATTATCCCTGATCGATTTATTATCAATTCTGCCTTATTACCTGTTTGTTTTTTATCCCAATTTAGTATTTGTGCGGGAAATACATCTTTTGAGGCTGGCTCGACTATTAAAAATTGGTCGCTACTCCCAATCCATCAGGACTTTAGGTAAAGTTGTGGAGGCAAAACGCCACGATTTACTCTCTGCAACTTTTACCGTTTTTACTCTATTGATGGTTTCTGCTAGTCTAGTTTACTTTGTCGAACACGCTTCCCAACCCGAACTATTTTCTAGTATTCCTGCTTCAATGCGGTGGTCAGTAGTAACCTTAACCAGCGTTGGCTATGGAGATGTTTATCCTATTACGCCTATCGGTAAATTATTGGGAGGAGTTATTTCAGTACTAGGTTTAGGTTTAGTAGCACTGCCTACAGGAATACTGGCTTCTGGCTTTGCTGAAGAAGTACAGCGCAAACGCAGCAATCCTACCTGCCCTCACTGCGGAAAGCATTTAGAATAAAGAGATTTATTTAAATCAATTTACTCTGGTTAGTTTGTTCTTGTCGATAAGTTTTTAGCCTTAACTCTGTTCAAAATTTGGCTCTTTAATAAATTCAATCATTATTTTTGAGATGGAAGTAAAAATACTTCCATTTTTTTATTGATTATCTTAGGAAATCTACCATGTTTGTGTCATCAATCAAAGATTGAGGGCAGGTTTTAAACAATTAAAAATTAGAAAAGGCTTTATATGCGCTAAAAGTATATCTTTAATGTAAAAACTACATTAATATAGTGTATTTACTTAATTTTGGTAGCGAAATATACGATAAATCATTTTTTTAAGTGTAATTATGACCTCATGATCAAAGCTAGTTAACAACTGCACATACGTTGTTAACCAGGTGTAAATATATCTAGAGACAAATAATTTGAGGAACAGCTATTACTCGTATGTAATGGGCATTTTTAAAAGCAAAATAATAGATATTTATAGTTGTTCGACACTCTAGTATTTAGTCTCTCAATTTAGATTTTCAGTATGGTAATTTTTGACAAGAAAGGAAGGTAATTAAATGCTCGGAGAAATGTGGCAATTCAGGGGTAGGTATAAAATCCTGCATATTACTTGGTTTGCATTCTTTTTATCATTTGTTGTGTGGTTCAATTTTCCACCTTTGGCAACCACTGTAAAAGCCGACTTGGGCTTGACTACAGAACAAATCAGAACTATAGCGATCTGTAACGTAGCTCTAACGGTTCCCGCCAGGATTATTATTGGGATGTTACTAGATAAGTTTGGTCCTAGGCTAACTTATTCTTTACTTCTGATGTATGCGGCAATTCCGTGTATAATGTTTGCTTCCGCTCAGACGTTTAGTCAGTTGGTAATTTCCCGTTTGTTAATGGGTATTGTAGGTGCTGGCTTTGTAATCGGTATTCGCATGGTTGCAGAGTGGTTTCCCCCAAAAGAAATTGGTTTAGCTGAAGGTATCTATGGCGGCTGGGGTAACTTTGGTTCTGCTTTCTCCGCATTTACTATGGCTTTAATTGCTGGCTGGCTAGCATTCGGAGCACCTGGATCGGGTTTGAACTGGCGTGCGGCGATTGCTGGTACAGGTATTGTTGCAGCCCTTTATGGTGTCTTTTATCTTTTAAACGCCAAAGATACCCCTCCTGGCAAAGCTTACCGTCGTCCTGCAAGTGCTAGAGGTTTAGAAGTTACAACCAAAAGAGATTTCTGGTTCTTGATGTTGATGAATGTGCCTTTAAGTGCCATTTTGGGATTAGTAGCTTGGCGTTTGAAGAAGCTAGGGCTTTATGAAGCAGGAACAATGTACCTGATTTGGGGTGTTTTACTGGGCTTATACTTATTCAAAGCTTATAACTGTTGGGCCGTTAACAAAGATTTGATGACTGGCAAGAAACGCTACCCTGCTGAAGATCGTTATAACTTCTCTCAGGTAGCTATCTTAGAACTTACCTATATTGTGAACTTTGGTTCTGAGTTAGCAGTAGTTTCCATGCTTCCTGCATTTTTTGAAAGAACGTTTACCTTGTCCCCCGCGGCAGCAGGGATGATTGCTTCTAGCTATGCCTTTATGAACTTAGCCGCTCGTCCTGGTGGTGGTTTGATCTCTGATAAACTGGGCAGTCGCAAGTTAACCATGGGTGTTTTAACTGGCTGTATGGGAATCGGTTATCTAATATTCAGTCAAGTTACTAGCAGTTGGGCTTTACCTCTAGCAGTAGCCTTAATCATGTGTTGTTCGTTCTTCGTACAGGCTGGGGAAGGTTCTACATTCTCCATCGTACCTTTAGTTAAGAAGAGAGTTACAGGTCAGGTTGCTGGTAATGTAGGTGCTTACGGTAACGTCGGAGCAGTACTATACTTGAACATTTTTAGTTTACTTCCTGGCTGGTTAGGTGGTGGAGCAGATTCTAGTGCTGCAATCGAAGCAGCAACAGCATCTCGCTTCTTCCAAATTATGGGGGTAGCAGCATTAATAGTTGCAGCTTTATGTTTCGTAGTGCTTAAAGAGCCTAAAGGTTCTTTTGCCGAAGCTCATCATGACGAGGAAAGAACTGTGTCTAGCTCTTCACCAGTTTTTGAGGCTGAAAGCATTTAGATTTTAACTATCGTCTACAACTGCTTGGTGCTGAGGACATTTATGGTGTTCCCTCAGCACTTTTTATTATGAGAAAGATATAAAGGAAAGCTTAAGTCGGTATTATTGTTAACAAAGATCGATTAGAGGTTAACGATATAACTTAAATAAATAAAAATAAAACCATTTACACGCAAATGAATTTTTTTCAGCAATAAATAAATATTAAACTGGGAGAGAAATAGAGTGAGCGAACCAATTAAAACCTTATGTCCTTATTGTGGAGTTGGCTGCGGTTTAGAAGTTTTGCCTCCCGCGCAATCGGGAAAAGCCACGAATAGAGATAGTAAAGGCAACCCTTTGTGGTCTGTTCGTGGCGATCGCTCTCATCCTTCTAGTAAAGGTAAAGTATGTATAAAAGGCGGTACTATAGCCGAATCTTTAGACAAAGACCGTCTTAAATATCCCATGATGCGAGACTCTTTAAATGAAGAGTTTCGTCGTGTCAGTTGGGATCAGGCATTAAACCGCATCGTAGATCGAATTCAAGAAGTCAGGAAAACCCAAGGTGCCGACGGTATATGCATGTATGGCTCAGGACAGTTTCAGACTGAAGACTATTACATTGCTCAAAAACTTCTCAAAGGTTGTCTGGGAACCAACAATTTTGATGCTAATTCTCGTCTTTGTATGTCTTCAGCAGTAGCAGGATATATTCAAAGCTTTGGCTCAGATGGGCCTCCTGCCTGTTATGATGACCTAGAATTAACCGACTGCGCTTTTTTAATTGGAACAAACACCGCTGAGTGTCATCCCATTGTTTACAATCGTTTGCGGATGCACCACAAGAAAAACCGCAAGGTAAAAATGATCGTAGTCGATCCTCGCCAAACAAAAACAGCCAAGGATGCAGATCTACATTTAGCCATTGCCCCAGGAACAGATATGGATTTGCTCAACGGCATTGCTCATTTATTATTACGTTGGGGAGAATTAGATAGTCTATTTATTGATGAATGCACTCAAGGTTTTAGTAATTTTGCCCAGGTAATTCAACAATATCCCCCTGAATTGGTTGCTCGTCGCTGTGGTATTCGGATTGACCATCTAGAGGAGGCTGCTCGCTATTGGGCAGAGTCAGATAATGTCCTTTCCTTATGGTCGATGGGGGTGAATCAGTCTTCTGAAGGTACAGCGAAGGTTCGTACTATTATTAATCTCCATTTAATGACAGGGAACATCGGTAAACCAGGGGCAGGACCGTTTTCTTTAACAGGACAGCCTAATGCTATGGGAGGTCGAGAAGCAGGAGGACTGGCTCATATTATACCTGGCTATCGAGTAGTTAAAAATCCCCAACACCGAGCAGAATTAGAACAAGCCTGGAAGTTGCCAGCAGGGAGTATTAATTCAATTCCTGGTCGAGATGCTTGGAGTATGATTACTGGCTTAGAAACAGGTGATGTGGGAGTTTTGTGGGTAGCAGCAACGAATCCTGCCGTAAGTATGCCCGATTTGGTAAGAACCAAAAAAGCCCTGTTAAAATCGCCCTTTACCATCGTGCAAGATGCCTACTATCCAATGGAAACGGCTAGTTTTGCCCATGTAGTGCTACCCGCAGCCCAATGGGGAGAAAAAACAGGGACAATGACCAATTCCGAACGAGTAGTTACCCTTTGTTCCCAATTTCGTCCCGCCCCAGGAGAAGCCAGACCAGATTGGGAAATTTTTGCCGAGGTCGGTCGCCGTTTAGGTTTTAACAAAGAGTTTGATTTTGCTAATTCGGCAGAAGTGTATCAGGAATTTGTTAGTTTAACTCAAGGTCGTCCTTGTGATATGAGCGGATTGAGCCACGGTAGATTGCGTCAGCAAGGATCGATTCAGTGGCCTTGTCCTTTAGAAGAGATTGACAATAGTAAATTAGAGAGCATTGCTTTAACCTGTAGCACAGAAAGGAATGTCTCCAACAAAGATGAGCAAAACAAAGGTCTATTCTCCAATCTATTTCCAGCTAAAGATGAATTAGTTCCAGCTAAAAGACTTTATACTGACGGAAGATTTAATACCGCTGATGGTAGGGCAAAATTTGCTGCTTTCCATGCTAAGGGGTTAGCAGAACCCATAGATATGGCTTATCCTTTCGTTTTGACCATTGGTCGTCTTTACGAACATTGGCACACCATGACTCGCACAGGGCGGATTGACAGAATAATGAAAAAACAATCTCAACCTTTTATTGAAATTCATCCCAAAGATGCAGTGAAATTGGGTGTAGAGTCAGAAATGATGGTAGAGGTGCGATCGCGTCGAGGAATGGGACGTTTTTCTGCTAGGATTACTAAGGCGATCGTTCCAGGCACTGTCTTTATACCAATGCACTGGGGCGCATTATGGACAGACAATGGCGAAGCAAATTTATTGACTCACCCAGAAGCTTGCCCGAGTTCTCTTGAGCCTGATTTAATAGCCTTTGCGGTGAATGTTACTCCAGTATATTTCGATGTTTCTTTTGTTTTATTTAAGTCTCAAAGCGATCGCTTTGACAATAAAAGTCAAGTTAATCGACAAAATTCCGTAGGTGAGTCGGTGTCGGTTTAAAGCTAACTAAGCAAGCAGTTTTTGAAAAGATTCTTCGGGCAACTCTAACTCTTGAATAGCTTTTGTTAAATTTGCCCGAAAGCTGTCTAAATTTGAGGCATAACCACATAGGGTAGCTGCTTGCTTGATTCCTGCAGAAGCATTGGCTTTGGCACAGTTAACTAATTCTTCTCCTTTGAGGGGATTTTCTCCTGAAAGAATCTTTTTTTCAGAATCTCCCCAAAAAGCACTTAGGGTGAATGTTTGTAAATCTCCCCGATCTTCAACTGACCAGCGATACATTACTTTTTGAGGATCTATTCTCACCTCAACCAATTTTGCTCCCATGTAATAGTGCATTTGATTGAGAGTTTTTTGTCTATCTTCAATCGGATCTTTTCTATTGATAGTTCGCTCTAAATGAGCCTGACTGGGTTTAGGCATTTGAGAAAATTTTTGCTTATTATTGCTTTACATTTCTTACTATTAAAATTTTACAGGGATGTGGTGAACTAATAGTATAGGTTGCAGACAGTATCAACATTTATTGATCCACAAAAACAGCAATGTCTTATTTTCAGTTTGAATCAGATTTCGTAGGCTCTCTTCAATGTATTCCGATGCAGGTCAGAATGAAGTTGGACAACTGTGGGGTAAAGCTTAAGCTAGTACATTGGAATCATTTTAGTCAATTAGAAAGACAAACTCTAGTGAATCTGCCTTGCCAAACTGAATTAGAAACTAAGACTTACAGAGAACACTTGCAGAATTTGGTGACTAAAAAAACAGGTCAACCAGCCAAAGAATTAGCCATAGACCCCCATCCTCCCTGGCTTGACAAAGCAAATATTCCTCACGATGTTCGAGCCAAGGCAGAAGAATTACAGGTCGACATCTCTTTGGATAAATGGTTTAATCTCAATCCTGCACAGCGTTTTGCCCTAATAAAGTTGAGTCGCCCTAGCCATGAAAACAAAAATTTTATTCCTGCACTAAAAGATTTGGCGTTATTTGACCCCAGTCATAGTTAATCAAACTTTTTCAGTAAACCCTACTTAT
>CAKZYI010000847.1 GCA_937884735.1 uncultured Pleurocapsa sp. | reverse complement strand
TGCTGAGAATAATCCAATCAGACAAGCTTCAATCAGGGCATAGCGAGTATCGAGTGCACTACTTGATTACCATGATGATGAGCGCAGGTTAGCTAGCTGTTTTTTCATGATTTACGACGAACATTTTGGTTAGGCTGACTTGACCTATATGTATCTCTACATCGTAAACTGCTAGTTGCTAGTTCATAACCCAAATTTTACGGTCATTGAAAGTTAAGTTTTGATTGACTTATTAAAAAAATTCTAAATGGTTATAAGTTCAAAGATTTGTTTAAACTCAAAATTATCAGCTAAATTTGTTAGAGAATTGGCAATATGACTATATTCATCAGGAATCTGCATAATTAGCTCTTCCAAGCTAGATTCATCCAATTCACCAGCCGCCTGTTTGAGTTCTTGCAACCAGCTATTTGGCATAACCAACAAACTTTTAGAGGTTAACTGAAACGATGAAACATCTTTCAAATTATTTATATTCCGATTAAAGTCATTCTGATATATGTATTCAACTCCCAAATATTCTTGGATTTTGGCAAATAGTTCATTTTCCTTGAATGGTTAGCGCAAATAGTCATTACAACCAGCTTTAATTGTTTCTTCTCGTTTTGAGGCAAAAGCACTAGCAGTCAGGGCTATAATTTTGCAGTCGTTGTTCATTATTCTGATCTGTCTGGTTGATTCATGGCCATCCATAACAGGCATCCGCATATCCATAAAAATTAAATCTGGCTGCCACTTTTGAGCTAATTCCAAAGCTTCTTGACCGTTTTTTGCTTCTTGGACTTCAAATCCAACTTGACTTAATAATTTGACTATCAGCAGTCTGCTCTGCCAGACATCATCTACGGCTAAGATACGATATTTTGGCTGATTGGGAGCGAGGAACTTGACTACTTTTGTTGGTTTTAGTTTGGTTGGAGGCTGGCTGCTTAATTTGGAGATGATGTTAAAGCTAAATATTGAGCCTTTGCCTACTACACTATCGACAGTCAGTTTTCCTCCCATCAATTCAACAAATTTTTTGCTGATAGGCAGTCCCAAACCTGTCCCCTGCTTAGATTGACGACCTGTTTCACTTTGACCAAAAGCTTGGAATATTTGACTGACTTCTTCAGAAGCAATTCCTGCACCAGTATCTTCAATTTCAAATTTCAAAATACAGTCAGATGTTGTACTAGTATGTTGCTGCCTAACTCGAAGAGTTACACTGCCTGTTTGAGTAAATTTGATTCCATTACCAATTAGGTTAATTAATACCTGGCGTAATTTACTTTCATCAGTGCAAATATAATCGGTCATATCTTCTGCACAGTCGATTATCAATTGAATATTTTTATTTCTTGCTTTGATACCAAGCATTGCTTCCAAAGTATTTAGCATGAGCTTGAAATCAATATCAGTAATATTTAGCTCTGTTTTTCCTGCCTCTATCTTAGACATTTCCAAAACTTCATTAATCATTTCCAGTAGATGTTCGCCACTACGATTAATAATGTTGATAGTTTCTTGTTGTTCGGGATTGATTGCAGGATCGCGATTCATTAGTTGGCTAAAACCAATGATGGCATTGAGGGGCGTTCTTAATTCATGGCTGATGTTTGCCAAAAACTCACTTTTAGAACGATTAGCTATTTCCGCTTCTCGTTTGGCTGATTCAATTTCAATATTGCGTTGTTTTTCCTGTTGAAGAAGTTGTGCTTGAGCCAGGGCAATACCTATCTGTGCTGCCACTGATTCCATCAGTTCGACTTCTTCTTCCTGCCACTGGCGATCGCGATCGCATTGTTGTATGCTGATAGCACCATTGACTTTACCTTGATAAGAAGTTCTAACCGTTAATAAAGAATTAATTTCTAGCTGTTCATATATGTGCAAGCAAGGTTGTAATAAAGGAGTTTGGTGGACATATGACCAATATACCGCCCCTTCTTGAGACATTGCCGTACTAAGACAAATTGCTTCGTTTAGGGATATTTCCAGACCTAAAGTACGACAATATTTGGGTACAATATACTCTGCCACCACTTTTGCTAAGTGGGGCTGCACATCAGAATAGGAAAAAATCTGACACCGACTTACCTTAAAAGTTCGACCCACATTGTTGACTGCTGTTTGTAAAATCTTTGATGTATCAAGACTTTGGCGAATCTCTTGGGTAATTTTTTCCTGTAACAACGCTCTTTTGATTTGTTTGGCTAATTTCTTTTCTACAGCAGTACGTTCGTCAATCTCTATTCTTAGTTCTTTGGTACTATCTGTCACTGCCTTATGTAAATCTCGTTCGCGATAGAAGATTTTCTCTGCCATCATTAAAAAAGCCCTGGTCAATTTTCCAGATTCATCACCACGTTTGGTTAATTTTTCTAGATAATTTAGTTGCCAATTGTTTTTAAAATTAAAATCATTGATGCTTAATTGATTAGCAGCTTTTGTTAATTGATCAATTGGTTTAATTACAGTGTGCTGTAGTAGACGATTAACCGATAAAATCAAAACAGCAAAAATTCCTGTAAATATAGGCATTAGAGTAAACATTCCCTGTCTTACATTTGAGATGATACTGCTAGCAGGAATATAGATTGTTTGTGCCGAAGTCAATTGATTTAATTGCCAATTGAATCCGTGTTGACTGCCATATAGCTCAATCATTTTTTGAGGAGCAACATCAGGAGAGCTATGGCACTGAAGACAACTAGAGTCATTGACGCTTAAAGGACGAGAAATATAATAAAAACTATCATCGTTTTTTTGAGTATAGCCCGACAGTAGATTAATACTGCGATCCGCTTTAAGAGACTCTATCAGCGTTTGTTCAAAATCATTAGGAAGATCTTTTAAGTTAGTAGGGTTTAAAGTCGCTTCTTTATATTGATAGTTTTGAAATTCAGCCATATTTTTAAAGTTGCCAAAAATTTGCCTGGCTGCATAGGCTGGTATTAGGGAAACTCTAAATTCTTCTGGGCTTCCTTGCTTTTGATATAGGTCTAGAAAGTTGACGCTAGTGTAGTACTTTACCTCTTCCATCATCTGCATCAGGATTTTACCTTCATCAGTGATTTTCTTCTCTGTCTGCTGATAAAGAATTTTGGATAAAGCCAAGCTGGAAAAATATACTCCAAGGATAAAAACTAAGGCTAAAAGTAAATTAAATTTGTTGTTTAAATTTAGATTAATTCTCATGCTGCTGATGTGAATTACTACCTTTGATTCCTAGAAGTTCGAGCTATATCTCTACTTAGATTAGCGTATATACTACCTGCGTTGTTGAATAAAACAAGCAAGTACAAGACTTGTAAAAATAAAAATCACAAGGTTGTACTTTTGAGGTTATACCTGGGGGCATATGTTATTATTTGCATCTTTTGCAGATAAAGCTAAAAAATAGATAGTACATGATCTAGATCACAGCGTTTTCAAAATAAGCTGCTTAGAATATAAAGAACCTAAAGAGATGATAGTTCTGAAATAGAGAACTAGTTGGAAAATTTTAGTTTTTTAAAAGATAAAAGAAATATGAAAAGTAATGCTGTAGCAGTAATGGGTTATCCTGCCAAACCTAATAAATATAGATTTAATAGCAATAGAAATTTATCTACTGGATCTGATTTTAACAGCAAGAAAGGAAAACAAAGAGAATAACTTTTAAATATTATCAATAATTTGCTATACCCCTTAATTTAATCAAGGGGTATTTTTAGTTTAAGACGAAAAGCTATTGTTTTTTAAGTTTGGGAAAAAGGCGATCGCTTATTTTATATAATGATAATTTTTATTCATTACTTATTTTTTATATGATGAACGATCATAGTAATTCTTTTTCTCTAC
>CAKZYI010000846.1 GCA_937884735.1 uncultured Pleurocapsa sp. | reverse complement strand
AATAACCTCGAACAGGGCAGGATCAATAATCACCATAGGGATGCGATCAAGTAATCCTTGGTAGTCGCCCCCCAACTGCGAGGAAACCGCCTGGGGTGAATAGTATTCCCCTTCGGTAACATTGAGATAGGCTACCACGCCATCAAAGGGTGCATAAAGTCTCGCCCCTTCTAAGGCTACTTGTGCCTGTTCTAGTCTGGCTTGGGCAGTAGTAATTGCCGATTGAGTCGCTTTATATTGTTCTTGGGCTGCCCTTACCTGTGCCTGTGCCGATTTTACCTGTTCTTCTGCTGCTGCTACATCCGCCTCGCTATCTAAAACTGTGCTGGTGCGACTATCAAATTCACTTTCAGAAATTGCCCCTTGCTCTACCAGAATACGGTATCTCTCTAGTTCGCTTTGAGCTAAGTTGCTCCCAGTTTGGGCTTTATTTACCTGGCTTTGGGTCTGTCTTACCTGTGCCTGTGCCTGGGCTACCTGGGCTGCTGCTGCTGCTCGATTTTGCTGGGCTTCGGCGATCGCAGCCTGTGCTTGACTGACATCTGCTAGCAATGCCCTCTCGTCTACTTTAGCTAGTAATTCACCTTGAGAAACGCGGTCGCCTTCTCTAAGTTTTCTACCACCGCGATTTGCTAAATAAGTTACATCTCCCTCTACCTCAAATGCCAGGTGTTTATAGTTTACTGCCCGCACCATACCTTCGCTAGAAATCCAGTTTTCAATCGGCTCTTTTGCTGCTTGAGTCGTTTTAACCGATAGAGGACTAATTTGGGTAGTAGTAGTTTCTTCTATACCATTGTCCCGCAGACGCACATAGGATACTCCTGCGATCGCCAAAACTATTCCCAGTTTGGGTAATAACCACCAGTATTTTTTAATTCCCGAATGTTCGGGGCGATCTGAATCAGCCTGGCGATCGACTACTTCAATTTCTGAATTGCTTGATAGCGAGCGATCGCTTTCAATAGGATGATTGTTTTGGTTTGGCTTTACTTTTGCAGAGTCTAATTTTTCAGGGTTTGGTTTGGTTTGTCTGGGAGACATGGAGCAAGATAATGAATGAACTAGGGAAGCTACAGTAATAGTTGCAATCTAAATTTTATCCAAGATCGACTTAGGTTTTCATCTCCAATAAGACAGACTTTTTTAAACTTTTATTGTGATTTTTATTGTAATTCCTCTTGTAACTGTGCGATCGCTTTATATTCAGTTTTAAAGCTATCTAAAAGACGGCAATAAATAGGCAATATCTTTTGATAATTAGCCACATTATCGATTATTGGTTGATGTTGATGAATCTCGCCGTTAATAAATTTAGATTCGGTTAAATCGCTAATTTCACCCATAGCATATAGCCCTAGAATTGCTGCACCCAAACTGGAACTTTCAAAGCTTTCGGGAATACTTACTTCTCGATTAAAAACATCAGCTAACATCTGTCTCCACAAAGGCGATCGAGCAAAACCTCCTGCTGCTCGAATGCTCTTTACTTCCCCTGTAATGGATTCTAAAGCTTGGAAAACTAAAAAAAGATTGTAGACAACCCCCTCTAATACTGCCCGAATTAGATGAGCTTTGTTGTGGTGCAGTGCCAAACCAAAAAAGCTGCCCCTAGCGTTGGCATCCCAAATTGGCGATCGCTCTCCTGCTAAATAGGGATGAAATATCAGTCCTTGGGAACCTGCGGGAATAGTTTCGGCGATCGCTGTCAACATATCATAAGGATCTTGTTGCAGTAACCTAGCAGTATCAATTTCGGCATCGGCTAACTGGTCGCGCACCCAGCGCAAGGTAATCCCCCCATTATTTACTGCCCCACCAACAACCCAATGTTCTTCGGTGAGAGCATAGCAAAATAAACGCTCTTGAGGATCGGTTTGAGGTTTATCGATCGTAGATCGAACTGCCCCGCTAGTGCCTACAGTTAAGGCAGCAATACCAGGGGCAACTGCACCTACGCCCAAGTTGGCTAAAACTCCATCACTTGCACCGATAACGACAGGAGTATCTGCTGCAATACCCATTTCTTCGGCATACTCTGATTTAAAGGTTTTGAGAATATGAGTTGTCGGGACTGGTTGAGATAGTTGTGAGCTAGTAATTTCAGTCAAAGCAAGGGCTGCTTTATCCCAGGCTAGGTCTTTTAAATTAAATATACCCGTTGCCGAAGCGATGGAATAATCGACAACATATTCTTTAAATAGCTGCCAAAATATATACTCCTTGATGGAAATAAATTTTGCTGCCTGCTGCCAAAGTTCGGGTTGAGTATCTTTCAATCACATCTACTTGATTAAAGGCTACATTGGGTGAATTGGCGTGCCAGTGTGAGCATAAATGTCGTATCTTCTATTTTCTTGCTTGAGCTTATGGGCAT
>CAKZYI010000845.1 GCA_937884735.1 uncultured Pleurocapsa sp. | reverse complement strand
GGGAGATTTCCACTCCTCCTGTAAGAACTTTTTAAGGTTTAGCGGATTTTGCAGGGGCGAATAGTTCTAATTTGGGGCTAATGGCAATGGCATAATCTTTTTCAATTAGATATTGTTCGCCATCATACAAAACACCAAAAGGAATCGATCGCAGAATACTGTCGGGAACAAACACTAAGGTTTTTATTGAGGAATAGTTTTGCATCAATGATTCCCAAGGCTCGATTAACCAGCTATAGAGTTTTTGCCCGTGTGCGATGACTTCGGGAGTTTTACCCGATTGGGTTAAGCTGTCTTGTAGGCTATTTACTGTCTGTTCGATTTGCGACCGCGATACTTTAGTTTCTCGAAAAATAAGGGGAGATCCAGGTATTTCGATAATGGTGACTAAGCGATCTGATAAGACAACGGGATAAATTTGTATCGCCTGGGGATCTATGGTAGTTTCATCTAGTTTGACTAGGTTAGACAGATCGCAGCCCAAAAAATTCTCTAACTCTGCTATTTGTAAAGCATCGATCGCTTTAATTGCCTGTCTTAAGTTATCTTGACTGGGATTGGTTGTTAGTAAAAGATCGGCGTATTCTCGATATATGGGTTCGATGCGATCGCGAAAAGAGAATTGTGCCTGAGAGTCGATAAACAGCAAATTAGCTCTAATTTCTGCTAAAGATGAGATTGCTTGGCTATAGGCGTTAGTAGCAGCAACTGTATTGCCAAAATGCCGATAGATGCGCCCCAATTGCCATTCCAAACGATAGGCAATATCGGCACTAGATTTACCTTCCAACAAAATTAAGGCTCGTTGATTTAATTTCTGTGCTTGGGGATAGTTGCCTTGTAATTCATAGATCTCGGCTAATTGGCTGATAGATCTAGCTTCAGCCATAGTATCTTGAATTGTCTGAGATTGGGCGATCGCTTGATTAGTAATAGCGATCGCTGTTTTAAGCCGATCTGGTTTTTGCTGTGAGAGCTGGTGTTGAGTGACACAAAGAGGTATATTTATCGTCCTAGATTGCAGACAGGTTAAACTACGTCCATAACTAAGTAGAGCATCGATGCTTTCTCGATTTGGCTGTAAGTTTTGAGGAAATTGCCAATCCGCTAAAAATGCTTCTGCCTGTTGCTTTTTGCCCAAATCTACCAATAAAGCAAATTGATTTAACTTGGCTAATAAAGAATAAGGTTGATGCTGTTGAGCTTGTTGATAAGATTTTTGAGCCTGAGTCAAATAATTGTCGGCTTGGGTGATGTTGCCGATTTCCCTAAAGCGATCGCTTTGTTTTCTTTGAGTGTTACCCAATTCTAACCAAGCTAAACTACGGCTGGATTTGCTGGTTGATATATCTTGACTCTGCTGCAAAACTGTAGCTGACTGTTTTAATTTACCTAAATTTCTTAGGCTAATGCCAAGATGCCTCAATCCTGTCGCTTTTAACTGAGGATGAGATTCTTGTTGCAGATCTATTGCTAATTTTTCTAAAATATCAAGAGCTTTGACCGTAAAACCCAAGCTTTGCAACGCTTTTGCTCTATTTATCTCAGTAGTAATTATTCCCGCCTTATCCTCAGCACGCAGATAATATTGGCTGGCGTTTTGCCAACTTGCCAAGGCTAGCTCGTTTTTACCTTCGTTTGAATGATTATTCCCTTGAGTGTTATGAGCTTTGGCTAATATTGACCAATATCCAGGTTTATCAGAGAGAGTTGGGTGATCTTCTAATAAAGATAAACTTTGAGCGATCGCTTTTTTGGCTAATTCCCATTCTCCTAGCTGTTGACGTGCGGTGGCGATGTTGTTTAAAGCTAGTGCTTCCCCTAAAATATCTGCTTGTTGTGCGTATAATGCTCTGGATTTGAACCACAAATTTTTAGCAGTATGAAAAGATTTTGCTTCATATGATTCGATTCCTTCAATTAATAATTGCTCGGCAGGATTGTTTTCAATCGCTTCGGATACATCTTTTGCCAAAATTTGGTAATCAGAATTTGATGGCAATGCAGCCAAGGATTTAGACAATAACAACCAACAGAATATGGAGAGAAAAGAAGTAAATAGCTGACGATAATTAATTGACTCGTTCATTTTATTGGTATTGTTAGTCATTAGTCGTTAGT
>CAKZYI010000844.1 GCA_937884735.1 uncultured Pleurocapsa sp. | reverse complement strand
TACGAAGGTGAAACTTAATAGGGTGTTGACTCTTAATATGAAGTAGGACTAGTAACCACAGCAGTACATCGTTATTTCAATGAAGATGCGGGTACTCATCTCTACACCATCGATTCCAATGAAAGAGACTTTATCGAACAAGAACTAGATCACTTTATCTACGTAGTAGAAGTCTTTTTTGCTTACCATAGTGAAGTGGAAGGTTCAATACCTATCTATCGTTTTTATAATTCCACCACTGGCGCACACTTTTATACTCCGTCTGCTGTAGAAAAAGACTTTGTAGCAAATGAACTAACTAATTTTCAATCTGAAGGTATTGCTTATTATGCTTTATCCTCAGTTGAAGACAATTAAACTTTTTTGGTACGAACAATATTGGGATCGCATCACACATTAGATAAATCCATCTTTACTACGAACAAATTCCAAATACTCTATTATTCATATTGCCTATCTATGTCCTTATAATTCAATTCTTAGCGTCTGAGCAAGAAAAAAAACGATCGCCCTAATCAAAAGACGATCGCTTTTACTAAAAACAAACTATAAATTAAACAGAAGTAAGGGTTTTAGATTCCTTCGCACCTACTTCTGGTCGATCTGCTTCGGAAGGTGGTACTACCTGCCAGAATTGAGGTAAATAGTTATCCCAGTCAGCCAAGATTGCTTTTCCTTTGGCACTACCTGTTTTAGCAACGTGCTGTTGAATCATCTCTTTGAGCTGAGTTGCACCAGCCTCGGATTCGACTCGTTGGATTTAGACAATTTCAGGGTTTACTTTGGGCGCGAAGGTATTATTTTCATCTAGGAAGTAGCCCAAACCGCCTGTCATACCAGCACCGACGTTACGACCAACTTCACCCAATACTATGATCAAACCACCTGTCATGTATTCACAACAGTGATCTCCAGCCCCTTCTATAACGGCTTTACCCATTGAGTTACGCACAGCAAATCTTTCTCCCGCACGCCCATTGGCATAGAGTGCGCCACCAGTTGCACCGTATAGGCAAGTGTTACCAACAATGACGTTTTTACTCGCATCGTAAGTTGATTTTGTACTGGGGGCAATGATAATTTCGCCACCGTGCATTCCTTTGCCAACATAATCATTGGCTTCTCCAGAAATAATCATTTTCATTCCTGGTAGGTTAAATGCACCAAAACTTTGACCAGCAGAACCTTTGAATATCAGGGTAATTTCCCCTTCAAAGCCGCTATTGCCGTACTTGGAAGCGATTGCCCCAGATATTCTACCACCAACGCTGCGATCTGTATTAATGATGCCGATATCTTTGGCTACTGTACCTTGATTATCGATTGCACCCGCAACATCTGGATCGGCTAATATTTCATCATCCAAGACATTACCGTTAGTATGAACATCGCCATGTTCTAACCAACTGCGATCTTTCTTAGCATCAGGTAAGTTAATTAAACAACTTAGATCTAAGCCATTAGTTTTAGCAATGTGAGCATCTGAATTTTGGACTAATAAGTCAGCACGTCCAATGATTTCATTTAGACTGCGATAGCCCAATTTTGCTAGCAATTGTCTTACTTCCTCAGCAACAAAGAAGAAGAAGTTAACTACGTTTTCAGGAATGCCTTTAAATCTGTCTCTCAAATGCTGTTGTTGCGTGGCGACCCCTACAGGACAAGTATTCATATGACAGACACGAGCCATAATACATCCTTCGGCAATCATTGCGATCGAACCAAAGCCATATTCTTCTGCGCCCATCAATGCCGCCATGCTTACGTCCCAACCAGTTTTCAACCCGCCATCGGCGCGAAGTAAAACGCGATCGCGTAATTGGTTTTGCAATAATACTCGGTGTACTTCCGTAAGCCCCAACTCCCAAGGAGTACCAGCATGTTTAATCGAGCTTAAAGGCGATGCACCAGTACCACCGTCATGACCTGATATTTGAATTACGTCAGAGTTAGCTTTGGCTACTCCTGCTGCAATTGTACCGATACCAATTTCCGCCACTAGTTTTACGGATACTTTAGCCGCAGGACTAATTTGGTGTAGGTCAAATATCAACTGAGCTAAATCTTCAATTGAATAAATGTCGTGGTGGGGAGGAGGTGAAATTAAAGTTACCCCTGGTTTTGAACGACGCAAAGAAGCAATATAAGGACTAACTTTTTTTCCTGGTAGTTGTCCACCTTCTCCTGGTTTTGCACCCTGGGCTAGTTTAATCTCAATTAGTTTAGCACTCATTAGATACTCTGGAGTTACCCCAAAACGCCCTGATGCTACCTGTTTGATTGCCGAACTAGCAGTATCACCATTTTGTAGACCATTGAGGTGGGGTAAGGTAGGAGATTTACCGTCTGTTACATCATTCAAGACTTTAAAACGAACCATATCTTCGCCACCTTCTCCAGAGTTAGATTTTCCGCCAATACGGTTCATTGCCACGGCTAGAGTTTCATGGGCTTCTCTAGAGAGAGATCCTAAAGACATACCACCAGTACAGAAGCGTTTAAAGATGCTTTCAACTGATTCTACTTCCTCAACAGAAATGGATTCGCGATCGCTTTTAAAATCTAATAAATCTCTCAACGCCGTTGCTGGTCTTCCTTGGAGGTGTTGTTTGTAAAGCTCGTAGTGGTCGTATTCTTTGCTGGCTACCGCTTTGTGCAAGGCTTTGGACATTTCAGGGGAATTCATATGATATTCTCCACCTTTTTTGTACTTGACAAAACCGTAGTTTTCTAATTTCTTACCCTGGATTTCGGGGAAAGCTTTTTCATGGAAAGCAATAACTTCTTGGGCTAACTCTGCCACGGTCAAACCGCCTAAGCGAGAAGTAGTACCAGCAAGAGCCAAATCTACTAAATCTACACCCAAACCCAAGGCTTCAAAGATTTGTGCGCCGTGATAGGAAGATAGCAAGGAAATTCCCATTTTGGAAAGAATCTTTAATAATCCTGCCTCAATAGACTGGCGATAGTTTCGTTGCGCTCGATCCAAACTAATAGTTTCGATCCGCTCGTTTGTCATTAATCTCTGAGTTTTAGGATCGTTCCACCATTGACGAACACTTTCTAGAGTCAAATAAGGACACACTGCTGAAGCACCATAACCAATCAAACAAGCATAATGATGAGTACTCCAACATTGAGCCGTATCTACTACCAAAGAAGTTTTTAAACGTAATCCCTGGCGTATCAGATGATGGTGGACTGCACCTACAGCTAGTAAAGGAGGAATATAGCTATATTCTATACCAATGTTTTCTGAGCGATCGCTCAAAACCAGTATTTCTACTCCTCCTCGTACTGCATCAGTAGCCTGCTGACATATAGCATTTACCGCTTCTTGTAATCCATTAGGGCCAGTTTCAATTTTATATAAAGTTGATAACTTCTGCGTTTTAAAATTAGAAGACTCGATCGCGCTCAATTCTTCATCATTGATAATGGGCGAATCCAGCTTAAGCATTCTGGCATCTTCGGGCTTCAAGTTAAGCAGGTTGCCTTTCGCTCCAAGCTGCATCGACAAGGACATTACCAAGCTTTCTCTTAGTGGATCGATCGCAGGATTAGTTACCTGAGCAAATCTTTGTTTGAAGTAGTCATACAGCAATCTGGGCTTATTAGATAGTACGGCTAGGGGAATATCGTCACCCATGCAAAAAGTTGGCTCCTTTCCGTTAATTGCCATCGACTGAATAATCAATTCTAAATCTTCAGAAGTGTAGCCAAATGCTGTTTGCTGCTGTAGCAATGCTTCAGAGGTCAATAGGTTTTTGTTGCCAAATTTTTGTGAATCAATAGTTTTACGGTGCTTGCTTACCCATTCTCCATAGGGATTGGCTCTAGCTACCCGTTGTTTAACATCCCAATTGCGGAGTATTTCTTTAGTTTTTAAATCGACGACTATGGTTTGACCAGGACCTAATCTACCTTTCTCAACAACTTCTTCATCTGGTAAATCTACTACCCCAGTTTCTGAGCCTACTACTACATAACCATCCTTAGTAATAGTATACCTAGCAGGACGCAAACCGTTTCTATCCAAAGATGCACCTACGGTTTTGCCATCGCTGTATACTAATAGTGCAGGACCATCCCAAGGTTCTTGCTGACCACTATGATATTCATAAAAATCAACAATTTCAGGATACTTTTCTAGAGAAGGCTGATTTTTATAGGCTTCTGGTACGAGAATCATCGCTGCTTCAGGAATGCTACGACCAGTCTTTACCAGCAATTCCATTGCGCTATCTAGGTTATAAGAATCACTATTATTGTTATTTACAATGGGAGTCAGTGCTTCGATTTCTGCTTGAGTCCATCCTGGCAAAGTAGTGTCTCTTAAGTCAGAAACTAATTCTTTTTCCCTGTTACTCATCCAGTTGATGTTGCCCAAAAGAGTATTGATTTCTCCGTTGTGACCCAACATACGCATTGGTTGAGCGAAAGGCCATTTAGGCATCGTATTGGTGCTGAAGCGACGATGATAAACAGCAAAGGTACTTTCGTAATTTGGATTGGTTAAATCTTGATAAAATTCACCAAGGATAATAGATCTCACCAAACCTTTATAGACAATTGTGCGACAGGAAAAGGAACAAATATAAAAGTCATCAGATAATTTCTTACCGATGCGCGATCTTACTATGTATAGTTTTCGGTCTAAATCATCCCCTGTTAAACCATCAGGAGAAGTCACTACAATTTGCTCAATGTGAGGTTGATTTAATCTAGCTTGCTCCCCTAATACTTCTGGCTTGACTGGCACTTCTCGCCAACCCAACACTGTCAAATTTTCTCTCTTAACTGCATCTTCAACAAATTTTTTCTCTAGAGCAATTTGTTCTGCATCCTGGGGCAAAAATACCATACCCACTCCCCATGCTTCTGCTGGTGGCTGAGAAATATCATTGGTACTAAACCAATCAGCAAATATTTTTTGAGGTAATGCTGTCATTATACCTGCGCCATCTCCCGAATCGCGATCGGCACTACATCCACCCCGATGCTCCATACAACCTAAAGCTTTCAGTGCCTGAGTAACAATTTTATTGCTCTCTCTTCCATCTTGGTAAGCAATAAATCCTACACCACAAGCATCCCTTTCTTCTACTAACCAACGTTGTCCACCGAAAGGTTTTTGCCTTTGATCCACGGTAGAGTTAGATTGTTTTATTTTTTTATCTATGACTTTTTTTGATTTCATTTCTTGCTTGCTCATACAAATGTATTAGGTTGCTTTAGGCTATTTCTTAACTGTTTATTGCTATCCCAAGTTTGTTTTATAGTGAAAAATATAAAGTAGCGTTTAAGTACCGAATGCGCGATGCAAATTTAGGTTTTTTAGAGACTGTTGAGCAAGCACTTGGCTCTACAAAGATGTAATTGTACTTTTGTGCTGCTCTTGTCTAATTTAAAAATAGAACAGTTAGACGATCCGTAAGCGTTCAGAGTAGAGATATTCTAGCAATCAAATGACCCATAATTCTTCCATAACAGAAATGTTTTTCACAAAAACCAGATATTTGAAGGTTTCAATAATGTATTTTTATGCTTCACTTTATTGCTGAATTTGGGTCTTAGCTTCTCAAAGTATCGAATCAACCTCATCCTAAATATTTGCCAGTTAGTATTTGATGCTTATCGCTCTCACTTAAAAAATTCTGCTCTAATAAAGATACTTTGAGTTTTGAATCGGAAATTTTGAAAAATCAGTTTATAACATTTCATTGTAACTGAATTAACCAGCGCAAAAAGGTTAATTGGCTACAGTTTTTTAATTCTGCAATTCAAGATAGAGTTAGCTCATACTCCATGTTGAATTTATTAATTTAGAATTTTTTAACAGTTTATTTGCCAAGTATTTGCATAAGTCAGCATCAAATTGAGAATCGTTAAAACTCAACTTCATCTTTATTTTGTATTTTTCCCTAATTTCAATTCAGATTTATGAAGATTTGGTGTGGGTAAGTAAATCAACTGGCTATATATATAGGTAGTATGTTTTAATTTTAAACAATTGTTTGTTATCTTTTGGACAGGCCGATAAATTTTCTCTTTCTTTGTTACATCGAAATCAAGTTGTCGAAATAACTCAAATATACTGTTTGCCAATCATTAATTAGTAATTATGTCTCAATCTACAAAAACTCAATCCAATACAAAATCTGGATTGGAAACAAAATCAAGATCTTCAAAACATACAGGGATTGATGCCATGAACACTGCTTTTACAGTAGCAGCAGCCACAGAAATTCGTCCTTGGGGTTCGTTTACCACTTTAGAAGAAGGAAGTGGATATAAAATCAAGCGTATAGAGGTAAATCCTGGTCATCGCCTTAGCTTACAGATGCACCACCACAGGAGCGAGCATTGGATTGTAGTTTCTGGTACAGCAAAAGTAACCTGCGGAGATCAAGAGATGATTCTTGGCAGTAACCAGTCTACCTATGTACCTCAATGCACATCTCATCGATTGGAAAATCCTGGAGTAATCAAGCTAGTTTTGATTGAAGTACAAAACGGACAGTATTTGGGCGAGGATGACATCATTCGCTATAGTGATGACTATGCTCGTCAATAGATTGTCAATGAGAACATAATTAACAAAGTTTACTGCATTTCCTTACTCTACAACTTTGGCACTATATTTTTTGCTGTAGCATAGTTTAAATTACTTAAAGTTGCAGATAAATCGATCGCCTCAGTATGTTACAAATCAGTTCTTCAGCAGTAAAAGAAATTCAACGTATACAGCGCAATAAAACACAGCCAGATATTTCTCTTAAGTTAACAGTTAACTCTGGAGGATGTTCTGGCTTATTTTATGAGTTAAAGCTAGAACATCAAGATAGTTCACAAGATGGGGATAGGGCTAATGTCCCACAAAGCGATCGCCTGATTGAAATTGATGGTGTCAAAGTGGTCGTCGATGGTGATTCCTGGCAATATGTTGAAAATTTAGAGATAGACTACGCCGAAGACATTATGGGTGGTGGGTTTAGATTTCACAATCCCCTGGCGAAAAATGTTTGTGGTTGTGGAATTTCTTTTGCGATCGCTTAATCTATAATTGTTCTGAGAATGTCCAGTAGGTTTGTTGGTCAGTAAAAAAAGTCTTGATCTAGTTTAAGTTACTCTAAGTCTGTAATCTTTTTTACAAGATATTGACATATAATGAAGTATTAACATAAAATCAGAATTTGTCTGCTATTTCTGTTAGCCACTTTTAAAACTAATAGATGAAGAGGATTTAAAATCACACAAGCCAATACCTATGCCTACTATTCAGCAACTCATTCGTAGCGAAAGATCCAAATCGCAGAAGAAAACTAAATCTCCTGCTCTAAAAGAATGCCCCCAACGCCGTGGAGTTTGTACCAGAGTGTATACTACTACTCCAAAAAAACCCAACTCCGCCCTAAGAAAAGTTGCTAGGGTTCGTTTGACTTCAGGTTTTGAAGTAACTGCTTACATACCAGGAATTGGACACAACCTACAGGAGCATTCCGTTGTTCTTATCCGCGGAGGTAGGGTCAAAGATTTACCTGGAGTTAGATATCACATAGTTCGCGGTACGTTGGACACAACTGGTGTTAAAGATAGAGCCCAAGGACGTTCTAAATATGGTACCAAGCGTCCCAAGTCCTAATTGAATATTGAAGCTTGTGCTGTATTTTTATCAATAAGAAACTAAAAGTTAACGGCTGAACTATATTCTTGTTCTGAAGAGTTGCTATTGCAGACGAGAATAGTTCTTTTGGTAAAAAAAACCGCTCTCAAGTTTTCCAAGATACTTACAATATGCTTGGGGCAAGTGACGATGAACTAAGTTGGACTCTGTAGATATTCAGCGCGCAAAAACTATAGATTGATTATCTGTCCAATTAATTAACGATCGGCTTCATGTTCCAAAAATTAGTGTCGCTTCAACAACAACTAAATTAAAGTTGAAGGCACTTCGGCAAAAATTTCATATTCTTTATAGTTAAATAGTAATCAAATGTCTCGTCGCTCAACAAAGAAAAAACGCCCC
>CAKZYI010000843.1 GCA_937884735.1 uncultured Pleurocapsa sp. | reverse complement strand
GGCATACGATCCTACCCCCGTCCATAATGATTCGATTGGCTTGTTTTGGGTGCGCAGCAAAGGACGATTATCCAAAGCCGCACCAATAATCTGACTGGCATCATTGGCATGAAGGAAAACACCAGGCATTTTGGCAGGAGAATCAAACCAGCCTTTGCTGTAGGGAGTATAAAAAGAATCTTTGAGGCTTTCGGCAGTTGTGCCAACAAAGATGAGGCAATCGCGGATATGCTTGGTTTCTAGCTGATTGTTTAATACTTGTGTTAAAGAATATTGTTGGAAATTAGCGGGTGTTCCCCAGTAGTTTAGTAATATCTGATATCCTCCTGAATCTCCCCGCACGTATCCCCCATCAAAGGATTGAAAGCGTTTGAAAGTAGCTTTCCCCAAACTATAGCGATCGTTATCTATTGATTTTAGCTGGATACTTTTTGCTTGGAGATAGTTCAAAGCCAATTTAGTACCCAAACTCAAGCGTAGTTGCCCATCATCGCCAACAACTGATAATAATGCCCGACGTATTTTGCCATCGCTATCTAGCACCCGATCGGAAAACCCTATCTGGGATTGAGAAATAGCTGGAGGTAATACCCGTTCGCCGACTGCTTTCTCCACAATATATATATTAGAGTTAGCTTTTAGTAGCTGCAATAGTTGTTCGTTTTGGGGTATGGAAGAATCGCGGTAGATATCGATCGCGATTGCCTGGGGCTGTTGTTGTTCTAAATTAGCGACTGCCTGAGATAGGATGCGATCGCTAATCGGCCATTGCCCAGATCTTTTGAGATCTCGTTCGTCTATTGTTACTACCGTAATTCTGGGTTCTTGGCGATCTGTCAGTCGCCAGCGAAAAAAGCGATCGAGCAAATTCCATTCCCAGCTTTGCAAGATTCCCGTGTAGCGGATCGCGATAGTTAAGATAGTTATGGTTAAAGTGATCGCCGTTAGCTTTCTTTTTTTGGGTTTTTGCTTGCTGGCTTGATGACGAGCTTTCTTCCTCGCGGTAGCCAATAAATTACTTGCCGCTTCGACTGCGGTTAGGGTATCTTCTACTTTTTGTTGGGCTAAATTTTGGCTGGCAACTAAAAATTGATAGTCGATGTTTGCCAAACTTTTATTCAATGACCAAGTTAGGGCAGACTGCAATTTTTCCCCTTGGAGCAAACAGGTGCGATCCCTATCCCTGGCAATCCAACGAGCGATTTCTTGACTGTAGGGGCGTAGTTTGGCTAACTGTTCCTCAATCCATCGAAGATTGAATACCCTGGCGTAAATAGGATTGCTAATCTCTAAAACACCCTGATTTTCGATAACCAAACCCGATAGACGTAACTCAATTTGTGCGGGGCTATTGTCGATCGCCACTTTTTTTAGTTCGAGGATATCTTGATATAAACTCAACAAACGAATAGTTTTAGTTGAATCGCGATAGCACAGGCGATCGCGAATAGTGCGTAAATGTTCTGGTTCGTCCTGTACTTCCCAATTGCAAACAATATGGCGATCAATAATCTGAGGGATTAAATTTGGTTCTAACTTGTTTTCTGTCTCAGCGACAAGCTGACAGACTTTTTGGGTTAAAAACGGTTGTCCCCCCGTCCATTCTAAAATCTCTGCCATTGTTGCTTGGGGATTGCTTACCCCTGTCAGTCCCAAAGTTAGATTAGCGGCTTCGGCTAAATTAAAACCCCGCAACTTTATGGCTTTGCCCAACTCAAAAGGCGATCGATCCTTATCCCGAATTAAATCTCTGGGTGCAGCTACTCCTAATAGAGTAAAGGTCAAACGTTGGTAGTCGCGATCGCTTTGACGTTTTTGATAGCAACTATGTATCAAACCAAAGAAGTCATCTAAAGAAAAATCTTGACTCAAAACTCGATCAATTTCATCAATAAAAATTACTATTTTTCCCTTAATTTCTATCAATAAAACTTCTTCAATAAACAAAGACAATCGCTGAACAGGAGTCAATAAATCTCGCTTTTCTCGCCACCAATTACGCCAGTTAAACTTTTTTAATTTACAAGCACTAACTATAGAACGCAAAATTCCTCCATACCACTTTTCTGGAGTTAAATCTTGAGTTCCCATTCCAGTTAGGTCAATTGCAATACAAATAGTTCCTGCTGCTTCCAACTTCTCCATTGCCTTTACTCGCAAACTAGATTTTCCCATTTGCCGAGAATTCAAAACATAACAAAACTCACCTCTTTCTAGAGCTTGGGTTAGCTCTTTATCAGCAACCCGCACCACGTAGCTAGGAGATTGGTTGGCTAAACTACCTCCTATTTGATAAGGAAAGCTGTTATTATTTTGATTCATAAACAATGTTTGCTTAGTTAATAGTAAACAGGGATTGCGCTCTCAATTTCAAAGGCGCGTCTTAAAGGATAAGCTGGGGAACGTGCAACGCTCAGAATAATTTATAGCAATTCTCAGATTTGTGAGGTATGTCTTGATTAGCCATTAGCTATTAGCCATATAGTTAAACAGCAAAACCCGAACTATCAATTTAAATAAATTCGGGTTTTCCTATTGTTGGCTGGGCTGATAATTCAGTTCTACAAATTGGCTGAATATTTGTATATTTTACCGATAGAATTAAACGAAGTAACAGGGGGAAAGTTCAGGTATTTCTTCAGGTATTTTTTCAAAGCTTATCTCTAATTGCTCAGTAAATAAAATATCAACTTGTCATCGATTGCTAACTTCCATTTAAAACCCGATTGAAGTAATCCCGATACAGCTTGCAGCGAGGAGACACCAAATTTTGTTGATGTTTAACCAAGCCAATACTGTGTAGCTGATATATTTGCAATGAATCGAGGGCTAGTGGTTTTGCCGATTCGACTACTGTGGCATATGCCTGAGTCAGAGTAGGCGATTGTCTTAATGTATTAAGCAAACGACGCAGGGGATCGCTGTAGATTTCCATTTCTAGGGTAGCTTGAGCCAAAAATTGCTCTAAGGTAAGATTATTGATCTTGATTTGATACATTGCCAACCTAACTAAATAAGGATGACCTCCCACCAAATCCATCAATCTCTCAACCTCAGACTTTCCCCAATTTAATTGATATAAGTTAGCTAAAGCTTCTACTCGTTCAGCGTCAAATTCTTCTAACAAAATTGGTATTCCCGCATTAAAAGGAGATTGATTGATATCCAGAGGAATATAAACTTCCGTTGAATGGGATAGTATTAACTTTAGCTGCGACCAACAGTTATTGGTTTTTCCTTTTTCATGCCAGCTCCGCAGCATCCCAAAAAAGTCTTCAATTACACCCTCATACGGAAATAGTCTATCTATGTTATCCAAAGCAAGGGCAATTGCATCGGTTGTTTCTGTTAGGATATATTCTTCAAAATAAACCGTACAGTTGTCGTTACTGCCAAGAATATCTGTATCCCAATATTCTTTGACCTTGTTTTCTAGTCCCAACTGACGGGAAACCATCACACACATCCAGCGCAGTAATTTATCCAAGTTCTCGGCAATAGAACGTTCGACACTATCAAAATCTAGATAAACTATTTTTTGCTGCGAAGCACGTCCTTGCTTGAGGATGCGGTTAACTAAAGAGGTTTTTCCCATCCACTTTGCACCTTTAATCCGAATCAAAGATCCTGGCTTGACTACTGTTTCGTAGCAGACAGACTCGATTCGAAAGCGATCGATATAAAAAGACGAGCTTAAAGCGATCGATCCTTCAGGAAAAGCGATGTTTTCGGTAACGGAAGGCTTTGATAATTGAGCTTGATACCGAACCGCGCTATTTTGAATTTGCTTTTGCCACGCTCTTTGCAAAGCTATTTTAAAGTTTTTCTTAGCTACTTTTTCTCCCAAAGCAGTCGAAAGATTACCCCACAGCTTATTACCAACATCTCTGCTCAAATAACTGCTAGCATAGCCTTCAGCTTCGGCAATTTCTTCATATGTTTGATTATTCCAAGAACCTTTTAGAATCAAAGTCTCAATATCACTAAGATATTTGCCTGTATGGCTAAAAATCAAATTTTCTGTAGTTTGCTGTGCTTTTTCCCAAGTAAATTCTGTGTTTAAATTCATCAATAATTCTAATACGCTAGCTTCAGCGATTAGAAGCTGTAATATTTATTACCAAACATTTTATAGGGAAACAAACAAAATGTGGAACGTTTTTAAACCGTATTCTCGCTTTTAATTTGTACCGTCAACATCATCTTTGTAATTAAATTCAAAAATAATTTTAATCAATATTCAGTCAAAAGCACTTGTACCTTTATCCAGTAAGAAAAAGATTTAATGTATAGATGCAATCAAATTCTTTACTGCTATTAAGGTGGGTGCAACCTGTTACTACCGTTTCAGCTACATCAGTCTAACTTAACAACAATTTAGTCTTGACCATAGTTGCTTTCAAGTACAAATAGTATGTCACTCTGCAAAATGATACCAATATTAGATGATTCGGATATCACGCCTGTGTTAAGCATCCCGTATTGCTGCTACCGTCAGGTCCTGACAAGATTTGGGCGTTAATACCGCATGAGTCCGAATCACTAACTAGAATAACATATATCTCTAAAAGTTACTTAATAATCTTGAAAAAATAGCTATGAGGCTTTGTATTCATAGGCTTTTATTTACAGGTGTATCTATTGATGTTTGATCGCCAGCATTTTATTAGCCCCTGGTTGGAATTCATAAGGAACTTTCACAATAGAAGTTGAGTATCCCAATCTACCAAATTTTGCGATCGCTTTTTCTACATAAGGTGAAGTTTTTTGCCTTAGAGTCAATAGAGGAAATATTCGTACCTCCTTGCTAACTCGCAACATTTCTTGGATAGCAGCCAAATGAAAATCTTCGTCGAGCTGTTCGGAGTATAGAAATAAAAAATGAGAACACAACGCCAAATCAAAGGTTTGGTCGGCAAAATCCAAGTTGGGTAGTTCTTGAGTTTGATATCTACCTGTTTGTTTACTCTGTTGATAATCTTGTAAAAACGTTTTTAAAGCTTTGACTCTTCTGGCTTTTAAATCTTGTGGGTTTTGATGATAACTCCACACCCAGCTATCAGGAGTAGCAATTATCTGATTGATAATATTGTCTACCACTGCATCGAATCTTTGTTTTATCCCCGCACAGTCAAACTGATAAACAGGATCGATAGAAGTAATGTCATACCCTTTGGCAGTACCTTCGGCGTTAAAGCTAGCAGGACCATCTCCTACTCCTAAAATATGCTTTTGCAGATCCTTAGGAGAATGATCGATCATCTTAATATATTCATCAAGCTTTAGACCAAAGGGTACAACCTTATCTAGTTTCATAACCATAACAAATTTATGAACGATAAATCATACCATCATCATAAAATTAACAACAATGATATGATTTAGTTGATATTACAAGAGTTAATTAGTTTGAGTACTAACTTCTCCAGTGCCTCCGCTAAAGTAGAAATGAGATAGTTCTTTTCCCTGATAAGAACGTTTGGTGAAACGCCAGCCAGAATTTAGAAAAATTTTCGTGAATTTATCGCTTTTGCCATGAGTGCTACCAATAATAATTGGTGCTTCATTAGGATCTCTATGAGTAGCAACCAAAACTAATTCGTTGTTTTGTTCGACTATTTCTAGCAGATAATCCGAACCTTTTTCTTCGCCACCTATTCTAAGAGAATAACCATTGGTATCTGTTGCGCGACGACAATGACCAGAAAAATCAAAATTCATTAATAAAGGCTCTACTGCAACGGGGGTAGCACCTTGTTCTGCCCAGCACGGATCTTTACCTGGTATTTGTTCGATTACCACCAAGTTATAACCATTGCGATAGGGTGCAGAAATCGCGATCATACTATCTTGAGCAATTTCTTTTTCTTCAAATGTTTCTGCATTAGCAGGTAAAGCGATCGCAGAAGCCGCGATAATGTTGGCAGTGAAAGTTAATTTTAACAGTGCAGAAAGTTTCATGGTGTTAAAGAGTAGAGATAGAAGAGATTGTGTGTTTTGCTTACATTAATTAGTTACGAACAGTTTGTTGAATTATGCAATTTTACCGTTCGTTATTTAGCCAATCTTTAAGCTAGCTGTCAAAGGCATTGGTTAAGTTACCGCGCTGAGTATAAGCTGAAACATCTCTACAAAATGTTCAAATATGTATTTATTTGACTTATGACAACATTCTTAACTAAAACTATTTTTATTCAGTTCGTCTCGCAATTAGCAATTAACCATTAGCCGTTAGCCATTAGCAAGTGTCCTAACCCAAATACGTACTGCCATATAAAATACTTTCTAGATTCGGGTGGGTGATAGTTGGTAACATAAACATCGTAGGTAAAATCAACTATTTCATCCTTTATCCCTCATCCCTTATCCTTTCAAAATGACTGATTTTCTAAGCCATCTCAATCCTTCCCAACGTCTTGCTGTAGAACATTATTGTGGTCCAATGTTAGTTGTAGCAGGGGCAGGATCGGGGAAAACTAGGGCGTTAACCTATCGTATTGCTAATTTGATTCGCGATCGCAAAGTAAATCCAGAAAATATTCTAGCAGTTACCTTCACTAATAAAGCTGCTCGCGAGATGCGGGAAAGGATTGAGTATATTTTCGCCACGGAATTAGCTTTAGAACAGCACAATCAAAGGTTTGAATTTTTAAACGAATACGAACAGAAAGCGTTGAAGTCTAAAGTATATAAAAGAACGACTAAAAAGCTGTGGATTGGTACTTTTCATAGTTTGTTTGCTAAACTATTGCGCTTCGATATTAATAAATACAAGGATGAACGAGGGCGTACTTGGAAGCGTAATTTCTCCATCTTTGATGAATCGGATGTCCAGAGTTTATTTAAAAATATTGTTACCAAAGAGCTTAATTTAGATAATAAAAAGTTTGACCCGCGTAAAATTCGTTATGCAGTAAGTAATGCTAAAAACCAAGTCTTAACTCCCGAAGCTTATGCTAAACAAGAGCCTGGCTATCGCGGAAGAGTTATTGCAGAGATTTACGACCAATATCAATCTCGATTAGCTGCCAATAATGCTTTAGATTTTGATGACTTGATTTGGATTCCCGTAAAATTATTTCAACAGAACGAATCTATTTTGGGCTATTGGCATACTCAGTTTCAACATATCTTGGTGGATGAGTATCAGGATACCAACCGCATTCAATATGATTTGATTAGGTTATTAGCAACGAACGGAGAGACTAATAAAAATGATTGGAATTGGAATAGGCGATCGCTTTTTGTTGTTGGAGATGCGGATCAATCGATCTATTCTTTCCGTTTGGCTGACTATACAATTCTGCTAGATTTCCAGAAAGATTTTGGTGATGGTTTACCTGATGAAGATACTCGCACCATGATCAAGCTGGAGGAGAATTATCGTTCCCGCGAGAATATCTTGCAGGCAGCTAATCATTTAATTTCTCACAATAGCCAGAGGATTGATAAAGTCCTCAAAGCCACTAGAGGAGTAGGGGAACAAATCTATCTCTATAAAGCTGACGAAGAACAAGAAGAAGCGCGATTTGTCGTTAATCAGATGAAGAAGATCGAGGAAAATAACCCCGAAATTGGCTGGAAAGACTTTTCTATTCTCTATCGCACGAATGCCCAATCTCGTCCATTTGAAGATTTACTGCTGCATAACAACATTCCCTACAATATTGTTGGTGGTCTAAAGTTCTACGATCGCAAAGAAGTTAAAGATGCACTGGCTTATCTTCGCATTATCGCCAATCCAGAAGATACGGTAAGTCTTCTCAGGATTATTAATACTCCCCGTCGTGGTATTGGTAAAACAACCATGGGTAGATTGATGGATGCAGCCCAGCAGCTAGGAGTACCTTTGTGGGAGATTGTTAATGATGAAACCTCCGTTAATACTATAGGTGGCAAGGCTGGTAAAGCTTTGACCGAGTTTGCCAATATGATTCAGGGATTGAAAGACAACCTAGAAACATTAACCGCAGGAGATGTTTTAAATCATGTTCTCGAACAGTCAGGTTATATCACGCAGCTACAGCAAC
>CAKZYI010000842.1 GCA_937884735.1 uncultured Pleurocapsa sp. | reverse complement strand
ATGGTTGAAGTAACCAACAGTTTTGCCGTAATTTGTTGTTGAAATTAAGACCTCACCCTTATTTATAGTCTTCTGAGAATAAACTAAAGTCAAATATTTTAGGATAATTTCAGTCGATGATACGCTTTAATGTATGCCTAATCTAAATCTACTACTATAAGTGAACCATAGCTTGATTTATCGTAGTAGAAAACAAAGTAATTATTAAGAATAACTAGATCTCACATTCCATACTAGCGAAACTTATTGCACTAAATCCAAAAGCTAGCATCAATGGCATGGGTGACATCCATAAACAGCTAGATATTAATGCCACAACGGCAACAGCTCCAGTCAAAATTAGCAATTTTTGTTCGCTATTGCTAAGACCTTTTTCGTTTTTAATTAGTCTCATCACTTTTTGGGGAATAGGCTCTGGCATTACGCAATTAGGAGGAAATGCCCAATAGCTGTTGTATCTTTCGCGGACTAAATCCGTCCAACCATTGCGATCGCACCATTCTTGAATCCATTCGTCGTGAAAGTGTTGCATAAAATTCTGTAAAGTAACTTTGTCTAGAGATATTTTCGATTAATTGAAAATATAAATATTGAGCAATTTTAAGTCTTAAGATATTTGTCTATTAATAGCTGTTTTAACAGACTAACAAAAGCACTATTTTTTTTAAATGCTTATCTCTAATTACTTAACAAACCTTAAATGAATTTAGTCCTGAAATAAGCTCGATGGGTAATTATGCTTAAACATGCTTTTGTTGGGCTAAACACGTCTTTATTTTTGTTTTTTTTGAGAAAAACAATCTTTGTTTAAGATTTATTAATTTACACTAAATTAACTTTATAAAGTTCAACTTAATTACTAATTTGTATGCTTAAATAATTGCGTTTCAGTGCAGGCAAAATCTAACTTAATATCCCAAGATTCTCTGGGCAACTCAGCTACATAAGCAAGGTCGAATACAACTCCAATGGTAGGAATATTCAATCCCTGAGAAGCATTAAGCATACGGTCGTAGAAGCCACCTCCATATCCAAGACGGTATCCTTGGCGATCGCAAGCAACAGTCGGAACAAGAATTAAATCAGCAGATGAAATTGATACAATAGAAGCAGTTTTTAAAGGTGTTTTAATACCATATTTATCTTGGATTAAAGGTTCGCCAGGCTGCCATAAATTCCAAACTAAAGATTGACCAATGCAACTAGGAAAAGCCCAATTTTTGTTAAGAAAAAACAAAGAACTTAAATCTGCTTCTTTACGAAAACTGAAGTAAGCAAAAATAGTGTTTACTTGTGTAACTAAAGATGAATTTGCAAGGCGATCGCAAATCAAATTACTTTTGGTCTGCCATTTAATTTCCGAAAGAGACTGTCTTTGTCTTAATATTTCTTTTCTTAAGATACTTTTTTCTCGTTTCATTAGTAGCTATAAATTAAAAAGCTTCCATGCCTTGATAAACTTTCCTTGCATTACGGCGGCGGCACCTTGAAGAGTTTTGACCTCAGAAATATTAGGATTTATTTTTGTAGCAGAATCAAGGGCGATTTCAGCAAGTTTGGGCTGCCAATCATATAGATGGACAAAAGCTAAATAAGCATATCCATAGGGATTTTGAGCATCCAAATCAGTAATCTTGTTAAACGATACGATCGCGCCATTTACATCTTGCTGTAACACCTGTGACAAAGCTATTGCATATAGCCAATCTATTTTTTGTTGCTTGGTGACTCGCTGATGGTTTAAGCGATAAGATAGCGTTAATTCTACTTGTTTTAAGTAGTCTTGTTTTGCGTCATACTGATTAATTCGAGCAGTTTGAGCAAAAATTGGTTCTAATCCTTGAATATTTTCAGCCATCTTTGGTGCAGTGTTTCGTAGCTGAGTAACAAGATCTAACTCTGGTGCAGAAATAACACTTGCTTGAGAATCGATCTTGATTGAAGTTGAGATTAAATCTATTGGTTTAATTTTGCCTGTGTATCTATTTAGGTAAAAAGCCTTTAAATTATATTTTCCTGGCTGGATATTCTGTGGAGAAAACATAGCTGTTCTCTCTGTGACTTGAAAAATAGCTTCATTCCGAACAAAATTAGGGAAATTTAAAGCACCCATGCCAATAGCGTGGTCGTGTATCCAAAAAGAATCAGGGTTAGTTTCATGTTCCCAAGTTAATAAAACAATAGCAGATTTTAAAATACTACGATCGCCTGTCCATTTATAGGTAACTGGAATAGCTACATTGGGAAGAGAGGAAGAAGGAATATCTAACATTAGGGACAGGGAATTACTTGCAGTCGATGCAGTAACCTCGACTAAAGGGCGATCGCGACGGTAAAGTTTTAGTATGCTTTCATCGGGTAATTGCCAGCTTTTTTGTAAATTAAAATCTTCTCCTTGTTCGACCAATTTTTCTATAGCTGGCTGAGATTCAGGAATAGATCCGCGATCTCCTGTTTTAGTAAGAAACCAGTCTAATGAACGAGAATCTTGCAATACTTCTTCTTGTCGAACTCCCACTTGACGACCAGAAATGCGAGCATTATTTTGTTTACCGTAAAAAGAAAAGTTATGCTGGTTGATCTCAGGAGTAGAAGGTAAAACTCCCAGTACTGTCCTTAAATACGGAGAATTTTCTTTTATCGTAGCGATTACTTCAGAATGAGGATAGGGTTTTCCCATGTAGGGATACTTTTGAGTACGAGGATTAAACAATCGTACGATCTCACCTCCTCCTAAAGGAAAGATATTTAATAACATCAAAGCAATTCCTAAACTTGCTGTCCCCCCCAAAAGATATTTGTGCCAACGACTACGCCAAGATAATAATCCAACTGCCAAGACTAAAGATAGTACAGGTAATAATGGCAGAATGTAACGGGCATCTTTGTTTATATTGAGGGACGAAAGAAAATAACCCCCCAATACAAAAATCCCAATCCAGATCCAAGCTTTTTTGTTGGCATAAACTAAATTTTGCGTATCACTGCGTCGGTAAATATGTTTGCGTAGTAAATATATCAATAAACCAACTAGGGGAATTAATAATAAATGCCAAGAAAGTAAATAAGGTAAAATTTTGGTGTAATATGTCCAGGCACTTAAAGTATTTAACCCAGGATCTCCTTCGGCAATCGCAGAATCTACGGTGGCTCTTTTTCCTGAAGTAAGAATCAATAACCAGTTTGTACGATACCAGGGAAAAGCTATGGCGACACCTATCAATAACGAACTAGTTAATTGAAATAATCCCAACCATCGGCGTTTAATTAAAAAGCTCAGGAAAACATACATCAACGGCAAAAATAAAAAAAATAATGCCGTTTGCTTCATTAAAATAGCTAAACCAAAAGATATTCCCCACAAAATGCCCAAGATCCAACTGTGTAATTTATTTTTGCTAAAAAAATAAAAGGTCAACAGGCAAAAACTGAAGATAACCGCGGTAGTGAGGGGATAGTCGAGAATAAATTCTAAGCGGTGATAATATAAACCAGGAATTAATTGACATAACCCTGCTGCCCATAATCCAGTGGCGACATCAAATAAAATAACACCCAAACCATATACAGAAGCTAATAATACAGCACTGTAAAACAGCATGATCAGGGTTGCAACATCTTCTGTAGTACCTAATAAATTAACCAAAGGTGCAGTGATAATATAATTTAGGGGTGGTATTTTGTTAGACAGCAACCAAAAACTACGCCACCATTCCCCACTAAGCCATTGAGGAGCTTGTAGAGCTTTGGCATAACTCAATACGCCATTAAGATAATCAGCCTGATCCCATGCTGGTACAGAATTGTCTAAAGCATACCAAAGGCGATCGCATATTGCTCCTGCAAACCAAATCAGACCGACAATTACTAATCCTTTTTGCCAAATAAGCTTTCTTTTTTCTTTCACCAGAATCAATCACTTTGCGATAATTGCTTGACCATCTTTACATGAGCAATACCAGCTTCGCTAAACTTTTCTCCAACTATCTTAAAGCCTAGTTGTTGATATAAGGGCGCAATATACTCCTGGGAGTGAATAATTACCGTAGTTTTATTTTGTTGAGCAATGGTTTTAAGAGCAGCAGACATCAATTTTTTACCAATACCTTGTTTTCTGGCTTGGGCTAATACGGCTAGCCTTTCGATTTTAGACGTATTTGAATTTATTTCTCTGACTCTAGCTGTACCAACAGCTTGATTGTTTATATATGCCAAAAAATGGATAGCATCCGCATCCAAGCCATCAAACTCCAATTCAGGATCAACTTCTTGTTCTTCTTGAAATACTTTCGTCCTGATATGTTTGATTACAACTATTTCGTCTTGATATTGTACAGTCTTAATTCGCAATAAATTATTTGATGACATATTCAGGTAATACTTCAATTGCGATCGATATTTTAATCAGAAATCAGCAATTACTGATGACCCCAATCTTCGATACCTAAAGTTTTGGGAGATATCCACAAGGATTCATGCTGTTTCTGACGATAGCGAGACAAACGTCGGCGAGATTTTAGAGTTTCTCTTACAACATATCCAAACCACTTATTAATATCTGCACCTACCTGATAGGGATCGATCAAGGCTTCTTCTGCAATATCTAATAACATCTGCACTAAATCAGAAATGCAGATTTCTAGATAGCGATGAGATAAATTAGACTCTTCTTTCCAGTGGGGTAAAGTTTCATCCCCAATTCCCATATTTCTAGCCAATTCAATCATGTCATAGTGGTCGGTATACCAGACATTTTTATATTCCATATCAGGAAAAATGCTAGCTTTGCTAGCCAAAATATCGATGATGCAAATTACAATGGTATTGATTTTATTCTCTTCAGCCGAAGTATAGTGTTCTTTAATAACAGCACGTAAAATTTGCGCTAGTTCAGTATTTCTTTCTTGAGCAATGAGGCGGGCTTGTTTGTAGTCATCAGTAGCTAACTGAAAAAACTTATCATGTTCTGTTTTAGGTAAGTTATTATGTCTTTTGCGAGCTTTGGCTAATTGAGGATTGTGAGTAATCTCTAAATTCAATGGTTGAAATAATTTTAGCAAGAACATAATAAAATACCGTTGATAAATACCTTAAGAAGTTAAAACAAAAACTCCGATCTGTTTTACTATCCAAATAGTTGTATCTTTAAATGATTACTCAAATTTCAAGCACCATATATGATTTCGATCGCTTTATTTTTAGATCTACATCTATAGTGAATTACTAATCAAATAGCTAGCTATACTGTCACTATATGACTTTAAAAACTCAGAATTTTAATTAAGTCGAAAAACTAAACAATAATTAATCACTAACAGTAAACTTCTTGGGCTGCACGATGTAGTAAAGAATGCCGATAAACTACCGCTGACATGTCTTTGCCATAGCCACCACCAATTACGCTGGCAACAGGATATCCCCCAGCTTTACAGGTACTTAAAACCATTCTCTCTCTTCGATAAATGCCCCTATCCGTTAAAGATAATTTACCTAAGCGATCGCTTACATGGGTATCAACCCCAGCATCAAATAATACTAAATCTGGTTTTGTTTGGACAAGTAAATCTGATAAATGACTAGCTAATATCTGCAAATAACCATCATCATCTAAACCAATAGGTAGGGGTATATCAAGATCGCTTTGTTGCTTTTTCCCAGGAAAATTCGCTTCGCAGTGCATCGAAAAAGTAAACACACTATCATCATCCTTAAAAATCCAAGCTGTACCATCTCCTTGATGAACATCGCAATCGACAATCAAGATATTTTTGACTAGTCCCTGATCTTGTAAAACACGAGATGCGATCGCTAAATCATTAAAGATACAAAACCCCGATCCATAACTAGGAAAAGCATGATGTGTGCCTCCAGCCGTATTACAAGCACAGCCATATTCTAATGCTAATTTAGCAGCTAAAATAGTTCCCCCAATAGCAATGCGAGTACGATGAGCTAAAGCTTTGCTCCAGGGCAAACCAATACGACGTTGCGCTTTATATTCTAGTGTGCCATCGCAATATGCTTGTACATACTCAGGCGTGTGAACTAGCTCAATAAGCTCCAAATCTGGTAATTCAGGCTTATATATTTGCTCTGGTATGATTACCCTGTCTTTAACTAATAAATCCCGCAATATTTTGAATTTCGGCATAGGAAATCGATGAACATCGGGCAAGGGTGCAACATAATCGGGATGATAGACAACAGCAAAACCGTGATTATTCATTTATTTAAATAATCTCAGCGTAAATGCGATCGCTAAAATCGAAATCAGAATCAAATAAAAAAGACAAATATGGTGAAGTGGGCATGCAGAACTTGTAGTCAATATTTATAACTTAGCACCTATCTCGACTCA
>CAKZYI010000841.1 GCA_937884735.1 uncultured Pleurocapsa sp. | reverse complement strand
GCTAGTTAAAAAAAAGCCGAGGGTGAGTCTCGGCATTTTTAGTATCTAATTTTTTCAAGCAACAACTACCATTTGAGCAAGTTAAATTGCTCCATGTCGATTGTGTTGCGATTGCGATAGATAGCCAGAACAATTGCCAAACCGACGGCTGCTTCTGCTGCTGCTACAGTAATCACAAATACCGTAAAAACTTGACCTCTAATATTTTCAGGGTCTAAATAGTTGGAAAATCCAACCAGGTTTAAATTTACTGCATTCAGCATTAACTCGATAGACATTAATACTCTTACAGCATTACGGCTAACAATCAATCCATAATTTCCAATACAGAATAATGCTGCTGCCAATAGTAAATAATATTCTAGCTGCACTCTTTTTAAACTCCTTTTTCTTATCTTTTGTAATCGCTAATCAATCTTGTTCTTCTGCACTCTAAGTAGCCAATTCGCGGGGACGCTCTGGTAACGTTAAGCCTGTAGTGACAGTTGACTCGTTTGCCATAGACTCAGGAATAAGATCGCGACGAGCCAGAATGATTGCTCCCACCATCGCCATCAAAAGCAACACAGAAGCTAGTTCAAACGGTAATAAATAATCGCTAAAGAAATGTTCGCCCAAAGCTATCACAGTATTATCAACTACCGCAGGAGAACTAGTAGACAAAGACCAAGGGGTAGCTAAAACCATTGTTCCTAATAAGGCAAACAAACCTGCACACACTACGCCAGTCGCCACCTTGCGAATTGTACGACCAGGAAGTTGTACATAGTCTTCCTGCTTATTGACGAGCATGATGGCAAATAGAATCAGTACGTTTACCGCACCAACATAAACCAGGATTTGAGCCGCAGCTACAAAATCGGCATTAAGTAAGATATACAGACCAGAAATACTAACAAATACTGCTGCTAACAAAAAAGCGGAATGGACGATTTTAGGCAATAGAACAACTCCTAAAGCTGTACCAATCATCATCACCGCTAAAATGCCAAAAGAAACTATCTGTACTCCTTCTGCTAAATTCAATGTTCTTTCCTCTTGTTAATTACTGTAATTTTCTTCTTCGATATCAGCTCTTAGCTTTCACTGGCTGCTTCTTCTTTGGGTTTTGCGGCTTCAATCTCTGCGAGTATCTCCTCGGGTCTTTTACCCGCGCGGCTTGCCCCAACTGGTAAATCATGAGGAGCAACCTCACCTTTAGGCAGGTAGGCAAACTCTTTGAGAGGAGTAACCATGGGATCTTGAGTCACCTTGTAGGGTAAGCGTCCTAAAGCTACATTGTCGTAGTTAAGTTCGTGACGATCATAGGATGCTAATTCGTATTCTTCCGTCATCGAAAGACAGTTGGTGGGGCAATACTCCACACAGTTACCACAA
>CAKZYI010000840.1 GCA_937884735.1 uncultured Pleurocapsa sp. | reverse complement strand
CGTAAGTTATTTCATAATACCTATCTTGGCTATTTTCCAAAGATTTTCCTGCATTTACCCCTGCTCGTACTTGTTTTTGCCAATAATCAGCAATATCTAGCATATTACCCTTAAGCCATCCTGCTTTTCTCATACTAACTGCCACATCTCGACCATCCCTAATGATATGTACAAATTGAGCCGTGGGAAATAGTTGAGCCAGGGTCGTAATATCTTGAATCTGATGGGGGGTTTTATCTCCCCAGCGTTGTTTATTCCTTTTGGTTGCTGAGGCTTGAAAAATTGCCTGGGATGCTCCTGTAAAATCTGTAGGGGCGACTTGCTCTATAGCTGCTGCTGCTTCTGCTACTGTTAAGTCGAATACAGGAAACGTAAAGGTTTTAGAGGTTGCTTTGTTGGTTTGGAGGTCGCGAATAAAAAAATGACGTTGATAGGATTGAGAAAAGTCTCCATATATGACTTTATTAGCCACAAGAGCCTTGATAAATCTCGTTTCAGGAGGAATATAAAGGACAGGGCTCTGATTGAGCATCAAGCGTAATAAAGTTGTACCAGAGCGATCGCAACCAACAATAAAAATAGGCGAACTTACTTTATCTATAGCTTTTGGCTGTTTAATTTGACTGTTAATCATAAAAATACAATTAATTGATGACACGCTCATGGCTGTGAGGCTCATTTTGAGCAAAATGCTTATTTCATGGCTTTTAAAATCCCCATTATTTCCTGTAGAGTCTTTTTTCATCCTGGTAAAATCTACCACAATATTAAGTAAAGTAAACCATATAATACACAATCAACAAATAAATTCAGCAACAAATTGTAGTTGATCGTTAGAATAAGGTGTTTTATACCAATCAAAATTAGGGCAGCGGAAATAGAGGCAAAAGCTGGTCTAGAAATAGTTTTAAGAAAATCCATGATTTTGAGATGAGTTCCCCAATAACAATAATTGAGGGAGAACATAATCAAGATTGGTTGGGACAAACCATAGGCTCTGGCAACACCTATTGCTCCCCAATTAACACTAATCAGAAAGATAATACTGTTGATTGTTGCCATCACCATACCAATACGAAATTGACGGTCTGTTCGTCCTAAAGATTGATACACCCATCCCCCTGCAACATTAAAAGTACCAATAAAAGCAGCGGGCATTAAGAATTTGAATAAAGGAACAGATCCCAACCACTGTTTCCCTAAAATCAACAAAATTAAGTCATCGGCGGTGGCAAACATCAAGGCTACAATAGGCATTCCTAAAGTGGTAATCAATAAAATTGCTTTATAGTAATACCGACTATACTTTTCAGGCTCGCCTTGTAAGCTAGAAAGGGTAGGCAATGCCACACTATTAATAGGATTGTTTATTTGTCGAATTGGTAATAGTAAAAGCTGATATGCCTGGGCATAAAGCCCTAACTGTCCAGAACCCCAGCGACGACCAATTAAAATATTATCTAAATTGCGAGAGAGGTAGTTAACTAAATTAAAACCCGTTAAGTTTCCTCCATAAGCTAACATTGAGCCTATTTCCGAATCTTTTTGCGGCAATCCAGGTCGCCAACTACAGGCAACCCATTCTCCCACTGCATTAGTTATTGCCGTCACCATCAACATTAAAACTAATGCCCAATAGCCCAATCCATAGTAGGCACTGATAACCGCCGTAGCTACTCCCATTATCATGGCTACAACTTCAATTTTTGCCAACCTAGTAAACTGCATTTGCCTTCTTAAAAGTGCCTGATGCTGTACTGTCAAACCACCAAAGACAAAATTAATCGCCAAGGCAAAAGTAATACCCTCTAGACGGGGTTCTTTATAAAAAGCTGCCACAGCAGGAGCTAAACCCGCAATAATGAGTGCTACCAAACAGCCAACCGCCAAATTAATCCAAAACAAAGTGCTAATTTGTCGATGATTGATCTCTCTGCGTTGAATAGTGGCGGTAGATAGTCCCAAATCTTTGAAATACTCTACAAAGCCAATTATGACCGTTGCCATGCCGATTAGACCATAATCTTCTGGAACAAGTAAACGAGCCAACACCATAGTCGAACCGAACTTGAGACTAAATTTACTTGCCTGAGCAGCAATAGTAACTATTCCACCACGAACAGATCGTTGCTTTAAATCTGCTTTTAAATGTTCTGTATTAAAGTAGTCTCTATCTCTAGTGTGAGAAGCATTTTTAGATTTTGACACTAATAGACACTAATTTGACTTGTTGATTTCAAGTGTTTATTGATTAGGTAAAAATACCATAGATTGGTCTAGGAAATTATAACGACATCTGTCATTTCTCTGTTCTGGCGATCGCGTTTTTCTGATGATATCTAGGATTTATTGGAAATTCCCGACTTTATAATAAAGTGGGTTTTAATAAAGTTTGCCAACTATTACTACCCTATTTGATATTATTTTTGCATCGAAGTTTCTAAACCTAGTCTTTTTTGATTGTTACCAGGCAAACTAACATATGCAAATAAATCTCAAAAACAAAGCAAGAGAACTTAAAAAAGAAGTTACATCTTCTATTTTTAAATTCCAAAATCGCGATAAAGAGCAGTTCAACTGTCCAGTATGCAACTATACTGGTGCAGTTAAAGATGTCAATCCTCCCACTGGCACCAGAAAACATGCTTTGTGTCCCAAATGTTATGCCTTAGAAAGACATCGCATACAGTATTTGGTAGTCAATCAGCTGCTAGAGCAATTCGATACAGCTAATTTATCAATGCTGCACTTTGCTCCAGAAAATTTTTTTCGCGACTACTTTGCTGGTAAATTTGGCAAATACGAGACAGCAGATTTGTATATGGAGAATGTAGATCATCAAGTTGATTTACAAGACCTTCCTTTTGCCGACCAAAGCTATGATTTTATTTTTGCATCTCATGTTTTAGAACATATTCCCGATGATAGCAAGGCTATCTCAGAAATTGCACGAAATTTAAAGCCCAACGGTATGGCTGTTTTACCAGTACCATTAGTTGCCCAGACTACAATCGAATATCCCGAAGCAAATCCTTACGAGGAATATCATGTCCGCGCCCCTGGTCTAGATTACTTCGATCGCTATGAGCCTCATTTTAGAAAAATAGAGCAAATTAGCTCTGACTCTTTACCTAGCAAGCATCAACTATATATCTACGAAGATCGTAGTCGCTGGCCTACAAAAGAGTGTCCCCTAAGACCAGCGATGAATGCAGAAAAATACCTTGATGTTGTTCCTGTTTGCTATGTATAAACCATATTTAAATATTAAATATCCAAATCTTAGACAATTATTTATTGCTTAGTCGTCGCTAGCTGAGCTGTTTTTTTCTGAGATTTGATTTCTAAATAGACCAGCAAAGCATTAATGTCGGCAGGATTTACACCACCAATGCGAGTAGCTTGACCTATAGTCAGGGGCTTGACCTGATTTAGCTTTTCTCTAGCTTCCATCCTCAAGGTTTCTACAGTTCGATAATCCAAGTCTTGAGGAAGTTTGCGTTTGGTATGACGGCTAACCTGATCGATCTGAGACTGCTGGCGTTTAATATAGCCAGAATACTTAATATCTATTTCTGAGCCTTCGGTTTCAGCAATAGTTAAATTGGAGTCATCCAAATTATATTTTTGCAAGTCTGCATAATGAAAACCAGGACGGCGTAGCAATTCTGCCAGGGTAATAGAACCTTTAATTTTTTGCTGTGTCTCTTTAGCGATCGCAATTCCTACTTCATCTCTTTCTTTAATGCGAGTAGTCTCTAGCCTAGATTTTTCCTCTGCAATTTTTTCCTGCTTATCTGTATATAGTTGCCATCTGCGATCGCTAATTAAGCCTATCTCTCTACCCAAAGGTGTTAAACGGCGGTCGGCATTATCCGAACGCAAAATCAAGCGGTATTCTGAGCGGCTAGTGAGCATACGATAGGGTTCGCGCAAGTCTTTGGTACACAGGTCATCTATTAATGTACCCAAGTAGCTTTGTTCTCTAGAAAAGATTACTTCAGCCTCACCTCGAACAAATTTGACTGCATTAATTCCTGCCACTAAACCCTGTGCCGCTGCTTCTTCATAACCTGTTGTGCCGTTAATTTGTCCTGCACTATATAACCCTTCCACTTTTTTGGTCATCAAAGTAGGGTAACACTGGGTCGCAGGAAGAAAATCATACTCCACTGCATAAGCAGGACGAAGCATGACGCAATTTTCTAGCCCAGGAAGAGTTCTCAGCATGGCTAGCTGCAATTTTTCAGGCAATCCTGTAGAAAATCCTTGAATGTAAAGTTCGGGAATATCTCTGCCTTCTGGCTCGATAAAAATCTGATGGCTTTCTTTGTCAGCAAAACGAACAATTTTATCTTCAATACTGGGACAGTAACGAGGGCCTTTTGCATCGACCCAACCCCCATATATAGGAGACAGATGTAAGTTATCTCGAATCATTTTATGGGTTTGGGCAGTGGTGCGAGTCATATAGCAGCTCATCTGCTCTCTTTCTACCCAAGCTTCAGGGTCAAAGCTAAACCAGCGCACTGATTCATCTCCTGGTTGGGGAGTCATTATACTGTAGT
>CAKZYI010000839.1 GCA_937884735.1 uncultured Pleurocapsa sp. | reverse complement strand
ACTAGTTTGATAAAGCAAATCTGGTTCTAGGGCTAAGGAAACTTTTTTACCACCAAGATAGAAATGAGTATCTAAGATTGCATCCTGTAGCTGACGACGCTGACGTTGATATTTTTCGGGTATCTGGGGTTTAAATTGCCAGTCATTAGTCTCATTGTTTTTATAGCTAGCAATTTGTGCCAATAGCCACAAGAAATCGTCTACTTTACCCAAACCTGTCAAACGAGGCAATGTTTGATAGTTAGTGACAAATTTTTGCTTTAAAGTTGATGCAGCAGGGCGCATACTTTCGCCTATAGCAATGGTAAAAAGCGATCGCTCTAATTGCTGTAGCTCCTCTAAAGAAGTACCACCAGGGGTTTTGCTGTTGTAGTCATCATCTAGATGTCCGTCTACCGAACCCGATAAATCGGGGATAACTAGGGGTTTTAAACCGAATGCTTCGACTATCTCTTTGATTTCCTCGACATCTCCAGGTGCTAGCATCGAACCAGCTAAAATCGTTACCTGCTGTTGGGGCGATTAGCGAATCGCCCATACGGATACGGGTTGACCGTAATCTGTAGCCACAATTGAATTAACCGCAGCAGCAAAACCATCTTGCAATGCACCTTTATAATCTGGGGTAGAAACAAAGATAATTGGCAGATAATCTAGTTCGGGATGTCGCTGACGAATCGACTTGAGGATGCCGTCCATATCATCTCCCCGCGTCTCTGTTAACCCCGTAGTCAACAACCCAGTTAGGTCAGGTTTAGCACTTTCTACTAAGGTTAAAAGTGCCTGTTCGATATTGTCCTCACCCCCTAAAATTGTAGTCACCTCAGTCATGGCGGTGGTTGCTAAGGGAATTGCTTCGCGGAAATGCCGTACTAACAGCACTTTGGCAAACGCCGTACAACCCTGAGAACCATGAAACAAAGGTACAATCCCTTTCAATCCTAAGAAAGCTAACGCTGCACCCAAAGGAGGACTCTGCTTGAGGGGATTAACAGCGACGGATTTTTTGTTACGGGTAATTGTGGTAGTCATTGGTTTTTTTGGGGAGTAGGGCAGTAGGGGAATGGGGAGAATAGGGGAGTAGGTGCGAGGTATAATGTACTAAGTTTGTTCTATATATCGCGTTAACTTCTTATGTATCACTCCAGTACGATCGAGGTTGCTACAGTTGAGAAATTGACTGTGAGAGATGGGTTTTCTGAGCCTTACCACAAGGTCATATTTGATTTAATTTCAGATGGAATTCCTACTAGCCAATTGGCGGTTTGGGTGCATCCAGCTTATCCAGATGAGGAATTGATTCGTGTAGCTAGAACATTTGCTTGGCGTAGATTATTAGATTTGTCTGAAGCAGCAAATGAAAATACTTTTTCGGAAGAAGAAGTTACATCAATTTGGGAACGAGTTAAGCCAGAAGGATGGTAAGTTAACTCATTACTTATTACTTTCTCCCACGGCGCAGGTTTACGAACCTGTTGCCAAATTGGGCTATGGAGGGCGCGATCGAATTCTTTTGCCATCTCGATCAACCCTACATATCCCGCATAGGGTGTATGGCGTTCTTGGTTGATATCGAGGAAGGGAATGCGGGCTTTGAGGGCGGTGTATTGGTTGCGTCCCCCAGCTACGAGCATGTCGGCTTTTGTTTTAGCAATTACTCTAAAGATTTCCTTAGCGTTACCTTTTGCTAGGGCAATAGAGTCTTTACCCAGTAATTTCTCGATCTTGGC
>CAKZYI010000838.1 GCA_937884735.1 uncultured Pleurocapsa sp. | reverse complement strand
GGTCAAGAACATTTTTGGGTACTTTTTCGGTTTGTCATCTCCCTCTGTCGCGGCCAATAAGGGTACACGGTAGTCTTCTCCAAGGTCGAAGGAAGCGGGGCAAACCAAATTCCCGACATTCTCGATAAACAATAGGTCCAGGTTCTCCAAATCAAACTTGTCCAAAACCTGGTGCACCATCTGCGCCTCCAAGTGACAAATGCCACCTGTAACAATTTGAAGGGCGTGGATTCCCGTCTCACGAATGCGTTCCGCATCACGCTCGGTTTCCAAATCACCTACCATTACTGCCATACTGATTTTATCTTTCAACTTTTCGGCGGTCTTTTGCATCAATGTGGTCTTACCACTGCCTGGAGAAGAGGTTATATTGATCAAAAGGGTTTTGGTCTTGGCCACTTCTTTACGAATGATATCCGCAACAAAATCGTTGGCCTTTAATAGGTGTATGTTGGTGTTTTCGCACTGCACGGAACCTCTAGCGGTTTTGGGTGACTTTTCTATCATGATTTAATCTTCAAATTCCTCTTTAGTTTGTTCTAATAAGTTACCTATTATACTAACTTAAATAAATATTTAATATCTGTATTTAAGTGGTCTTACGATAGGGAACTTTAGACATATAGTTGATATTAGTCGCAGAACTTGTACTAGGAGCATTCCCTCTAGTAGGTAGACTACGAGCCATATCTAAATACAAAGCAGGGCTTCCCGCTTTGGGTTTTTCTTCTTGGGGAGTATAACGACGAACTTCGCTTTGCCAAATAATTTGAGGAAAGCCTAAGATGGAGCGATAGTACTCGTCATAACGAGGAGAAGTAATGTTAAAAGGACGCTCGCCACTGTCGCGACTAGCAAGTACTCGACGACGCTGGTAGGGTACAATGTCGTAACCAAAGTTCTCCATGTACTCATCGCTATCAAGCAGCTCATCTACGAAGCCTTCGATGCCTTTGGTTGCTATTTTAATAGACCAAGCAATCTTTTCTCTTTCGTTATATACGTCTCGTCCTAAGACTCTTTGAATGCATTGTTCGACAAAGCGGTAATTGCTGTTTTTGGAGTAGAAACTATTATAAAAAGTTTCCGATAGCAAAAGCCCACGAATGAAATCACGAACGGTAATTTGACCATTGCGCAACTGTGATTCTAAAAATCTTTCGCGATCGGCGCGAAAAGCATGAAAGAAGATTTGACGATACGCAGCTTCGATCAAGTCGTTCATTTCAGACAAAGAAAGTAGGTTCTCTGCTGAGTAAATTCTGGGTTGGTCATCTCCCCCAATATCGTATCCTGAGACACGAACATTCTGGGAACTAGGCTTATAGCCTAATAAAGGAATAGACAAGTCAAAACCTCCGCCTATTGTGCATTTTATTAAAATTCTTAGTCCCAATCATACGGTAGATAGGGGGACGGAATAAACAACAGTAACAAAATATTACAGAGTTATTAACTAATTTCTCTTTATCTCAATGATTAATGACCAATGACTAATGACTAGTTACTAGGAAATCAGCAATTACTTACCAAACTGAGATAGCAAAAGCATTTGTTTGAGAAGAATCTATGCCTGCTGTCTCATCAGCATTATTTACGCGAGATTCGGCACAGAAGGTAGCTGTATTAAATCCACCAAATCTTTTCACCGTACTGCTACGCAGACGTAAATCAGGATTGACAAACCAAAAACGTTCAATGATGCTCATGGTTTCATATTCGGTAATTAAAACTAGTCCATCTTCCTCGTCCATGGTGTATTCTCCAGCTACAGGGACTATTTCTGCATAGCCTCTTTCTCTGAGTAATTTTCCTTTTCTAGGATTCTCTAAGTCAGGAATTAGAGCAAACACAGTTGTTCCTTTGTGGTCTTCGTTTTCTTTGTCCCATGCCATTGAGCCATCCCAACTAACAAATGCACCACCAATGGCTGTTGCAGGATCTACACTGTGCATTTCACAAATTGCAGCTATCTTTTCATCGGCTGCATCAAGAAACTCAACATTTATATCTGAGCCGCCACTCTCTGCTCTTCTAAATGGTAAGTGATGAGTTGTACGTTGCGATCGCCATCTTCCCGCACTTTGTTGAAAAAATTCTTTGGCATCTTTGATTGAATTCATGGGTTTTATAATCTTTTTTTATGACTGATATAAATTAATATATCGAGAATTACCAGGCTTTTGTTTCTTTTCCCTATCTAGTCGATTTTAAAATTTTTTCCGCATCAAAATACACCAAAATTACTTGTTTACTATAAGTATTTTATAACTTTTTGTTGCTTTAATTAATTATTACTTGACATTGTAGACAACATATAGATCGAATGCTAGATTTAGTTCAAATCCAACCATATACAGAAGGAATTGTTTTTTGTTAAGTAAGCCAAAATTAAGGAGTCAAATTAATGGATTTTTCAGCGCAGTTAAGTATTGAGCAACAGTTCAAACTCAAAGTGCTCCAAGAGCAGGTACAAAATTTAAATAAAGAGCAGGCTCAAGAGTATTTATTGGAAATGTTTCGCCAAATGATGGTAAAAGATAATCTAGTTAAACATCTGTTAAAAGATGCCTAATTAGGTTGTTTAAAACAATTTCCCAACTAAACTTAGTGTGTAGTGTGAAGTGTGCTAATAAAAACGCAAGAGATTGTTAGAGGAGTAAAATCGTCTCGCGCAGATTGTAAACAGTAAGGCTTTAAAACTGATAAATGACCACAGTCTGGTCGCTTTTTTTGTAAAGAAAGTTTGAAGTTTAGTTCTTCACACATACCAATTTATTCAGACAAGATTTACTGTTATCTAAAAAAAGAATTAAGAACAATATCTAGGGTTAAACTTTGATACTGAAGCCGATACATCTTTCAGCAATCAATAAAATTAAATCTAAAGTCTTACTCTGCAATACTTTGGTTTTTTGACGAATCCTTAAAGAATAATTTATTTATAGCTCTATGGGTAATTATTGGGAAACATTACCTCTTAGAATAGAGAAAGCAATAAGTAAATGTACTAGGCAATAAATCAATGGAAGCAGAGAAACTGAGTCATGAAGCATTGTTGTCAGGAAGAGAACTGCAAATTGTTGAGCTAGTGGTTACAGGTTTGAGTAACCACAAAATCGCTCAACAGCTAGAAATAAGTAAAAGAACGGTTGATAACCACATCAGTAACATTCTCAAAAAAACTCGTGCTGCTAACCGTGTAGAGTATGTTCGCTGGTCTTTACAGTGGAGAAAAGTGAGTATAGATAACGTCATCTGCTGTACCTTACCTAGTTTCAGTCATGCCATAGACTGTAATGAAGTGGTGCAATAATTTTAGCTTCATAAAAGCAGTATTAGCGACCGCAACATTGGGCTTGTTTGGTTGTGAGGGGTCAAAATATATTACTCCTCCCACTCAAACAATCAATGCCAAACTCAACTCTTCTAATTATGAAGGATCTCCTAATTTTTCTTATGATGGACATTATCTAATTTATAGTAGCGATCGCAATGCCCAACGCAGTGTTTTTCTTTATGATTTGCAGCGTCGTCGTTTGGTACCTCTTCCTGGTTTAAATCAACCAGGTAGTATGCAGTATCAAGCGGATATCAGTGCTGACGGGCGTTATATTGTCTATGTATCAGAACAGTTAGGTAAAACCGATATCTTTTTGTACAGTCGGCTGACCTCCAAAAGCCAAAACCTGACCAAAAATTTTATTGGAGAAGTCCGCAACCCCACTATTAGTGGAAATGGTCGTTTTGTTGCCTTTGAAGGCAATCGTTTGGGTCAATGGGATATTGAAATATACGACCGTGGAGTGGGAATTGATTTTTCTCCACCTCGTAATTCTTCCGACACCACCAAAGAAAATCCCTAGATTGTTGATTGGAATTTGAGATACTGAGCGATCGAAGATCGAAATACAAACAATATTTACGATTGCCCTAATCGCGATCAATATAGAATTAAGCATTACATATAGATACCAAGGAGCAAGGATAGTTACAGCTTTGCACCCCTTGCTTATTTCCTGTAAACTAAGCTGGCAACCAAAAGTTTTATATATTCATAGGCTTTAGTTGTTCAGTAGCAATCAACTTAGCAAATCCAGTAATTCAAGAGCAAAAAACAATGCCATCGCCAAATAACCCGCGTCGGACAAAAATTGTTGCCACAGTAGGGCCAGCTACACTAAAACCCGATACTCTGCGTCAGTTGATTAAAGCAGGAGCAACTACCCTTAGAATTAATTTTTCTCATGGGACACAACAAGACCATCAAAAGGCGATAAGGCTAATTAGACAGACTGCATTTGAATTGGATCAGCCCGTCGGCATTTTACAGGATTTACAAGGGCCTAAAATTCGTTTAGGTAAGTATGCTAGCGGCAAGATAAATCTCAAAAAAGGCGATCGCTATACACTTACTAGTCGTCCAGTAGAATGCAATCAAGAAATAGGCTATGTTAGCTACGATAAGCTAGCTGCAGAAGTTCCTGAAAATGCCACCATCTTATTAGACGATGGCAAGGTAGAAATGCAGGTAGAAAAAATAGACAAGGCAAATCAAGACCTGCACTGCCGAGTAGTTGTTGGTGGGGATCTTTCTAGTAATAAAGGAGTTAACTTCCCTGGGGTATATCTATCGGTCAAAGCTTTAACCGACAAAGACCGCGAAGACTTGATGTTTGGCTTGGATCAAGGAGTAGACTGGATTGCTCTAAGCTTTGTTCGCAACCCTCAAGATATTTTAGAAATTAAAGACCTGATATCTAGTGCTGGTAAATCTATCCCTATAATAGCCAAAATTGAATTACACGAGGCTATTCAACTAATGGATGCGATCCTTTCTCTGTGTGATGGGGTAATGGTAGCCAGAGGAGATTTGGGCGTAGAGCTGCCCGCAGAAGATGTTCCCATTTTGCAAAAACGTTTGATTGCGACGGCAAATAAATTAGGCATTCCCATCATTACGGCTACCCAGATGCTAGACAGCATGGTAAACAATCCTCGCCCTACTCGTGCAGAAGTGTCTGATGTGGCAAATGCGATCTTAGATGGTACGGATGCAGTAATGCTTTCTAACGAAACTGCTGTTGGTAACTATCCTGTTGAGGCTGTAGAAACTATGGCAACCATTGCCTGTAGAATTGAACAGGAACAGCAAACTAATAATCTTAAGAGAACAAAACGCTCCATTACCCACGCTATATCTGCTGCGGTAGGTCAAATTGCCTCTCAGTTGGATGCTGCTGCAATTATGACCTTAACTAAAACAGGTTCGACAGCGCGTAATGTGTCCAAATTTAGACCAAAAACCCCTATTTTAGCGATCACGCCTCATGTATACGTATCTCGTAGATTGCAGCTAGTTTGGGGAGTCAAACCCTTATTAGTTTTGGATTTAGCCTCTGCAACTCAGACTTTCCAAGCAGCAATCAATGTAGCTCAAGAAAAAAACTGGCTTTCTGCTGGAGATTTAGTAGTAATGACGGCGGGTACTCTTCAAGGGGTTGCAGGTTCGACTGATTTGATTAAAGTTGAATTAGTCAAAGCTATCTTGGGAGAAGGATCGGGAATTGGACAGGGTGCTATTAGTGGCAGAGCAAGGGTAGTTTATGAAGCGAAAGATATTAATGACTTCAACCCTGGAGAAATTTTAGTAACCTCCTCGACTAATGCTCAGTTTGTAGACATTATTCGCCAAGCATCGGGAATCATTACCGAAGAAGACAATTTGACCAGTCATGCTGCGGTAATCGGTTTGAGGTTGGGTATTCCTGTGATTGTCGGCTTAAAAAATGCCACCGAAATCATCCGAGAAGGGGCTATTTTAACTTTAGATGCCAAGCGGGGTATGGTTTATTCGGGTTCAACCAGCGAAAAGTAAAAATGATTAGATGCTGCAACCCTGCAAAGAGTTACAGCATCTTCTAAAGCGCAGTTTGATTTGTTTAATTATTGATCTATAAAATCTTGTGCAGCCAAAAATCGCTGATTAACTTCCGACCAATTAATTACATTCCACCATGCGTCGAGATAGTCTCCTCTTTTATTTTGATATTTAAGATAGTAGGCATGTTCCCAAACATCGTTACCCATGATGGGATATTTTCCCTCTAGCAAAGGACTGTCTTGATTAGGAGTGTTAATAATTTCTAATTTTCCTTCATCGTTCATTACTAGCCAAGCCCAGCCACTGCCAAATTGCTTTTTGCCAGCAGTATTAAATTCTTCTTTAAGAGCGGCAAAGTCGCCAAAATCCCTAGAGATAGTTGATGCTAGTTCTCCTGTAGGTTCTCCTTCACTATCGGGAGTCATGATCGACCAAAATATAGAGTGGTTAGAATGACCGCCTCCATTATTGCGTACAGTTGTCTGGATATCTTCAGGAAGGGTATCTATGTTGAGTAATAGTTCCTCTATTGTTTGCCCTTGAAATTCTGGATAAGGAGAAATGGCCTCATTTAAGTTTTTAACATAACCAGCATGATGTTTGTCGTGGTGGAAAGTCATGGTCTGACTATCGATATAAGGTTCTAAGGCATCATAATCGTAGGTCAAAGGAGGTAGGACAAAATCTGAGGTATTTTGAGCAACTACAGTAGCCTGTGACAATATTGGTGTTTTATTGTTTTCTAAGCTGGATGCCATACTAGTGTGGGGGTATAAGTTCTCAAGCATTAAAAATATTGATAACCCCACGAGAAAAATAAAACCGTACAGTTTTTTGGAATACATAGTGTAAATTTAAGAATAAACTCGATCTATAGAAACTGAATTTACATAGGTTATTGCAACTTCTAACTGAAAGTTTCCTGAGAAATTGCTGAGAAGCTATGATTTTTTCTATGTTTAACTTTTTTCCTTATTATTGCAGCAAATAGTAAATTATTAATAATTGTTAATGGGTAAGGGATGTCTGGAAAAGTTTATTTGGTTGGTGCGGGGATAGGTAAAGAGGAGTATTTAACTGTAAGAGGAAAACAGTTAATTGGTACTGCTGAAGTGTTGATTTATGATGCTCTCGTCGATCGGGATTTGCTCCATTTTGCCCCTGAAGATTGTCTCCAAATCTGTGTAGGAAAACGGGGAGGATTACCTAGCACACCGCAAGAAAAAATCAATCAACTGTTGGTGGCTTATTGTCTCCAAGGTAAACAGGTAGTGAGATTAAAAAGTGGCGATCCTTTTATTTTCGGTCGCGCTCAGGTTGAGATTACTGCATTGCAAAAAGCGAAATGCCAATTTGAACTTGTTCCTGGTATTTCTTCTGCATTGGCTGCACCTTTACTGGCGGGTATTCCTCTAACAGATAAATATCTTAGCCGCTGTAGTGCAATACTCAGCGGACATCAGCCCCAACAGTTAGATTGGTCTGCATTGGCTGCTATTGATACTTTGGTGATTTTGATGGGGGGACGATCGTTAAAAATAATAATTGAGAACTTAATTAATTATAGACGATCGCCTGACGAACCCATTGCCATTATTCGCAACTGTGGCAGGGTCGAACAAGAAATTTTTCGGGGAACTCTAACCGATATAGTAGAGAAAACTCAAACTATCTCCCTTTCTCCTGCTGTTATTGTCATTGGTAAAGTCGTGCAACTCTCTCCAGATTCTCAAGCTAAATCTCCTCCTCAACCTTTAGCCAATCAAACTATTTTGGTTACTCGCGCCGAGTCCCAGTCGAGCAAATTTACTACTTTACTACAGCAACAGGGTGCAACGGTTGTAGAAATGCCAGCTTTAGCTATTACTCCTCCTTTAAGTTGGAATGATTTGGATAATGCGATCGCAAATTTGGCTCAATTTCAATGGTTGATTCTTACTTCTGCCAACGGAGTTAATTATTTTTGCGATCGCCTTTTTGCGCTTGGCTACGATGCTCGTGCTTTGGCAGGAGTCAAAATTGCAGTTGTGGGTCGAAAAACAGCTTCTAGTCTGGAAAAAAAGCTCCTTAAACCCGATTTTATCCCCCCTGACTATATTGCTGATTCTCTTGTGGCTCATTTCCCTGAAAACCTTTCGGGGCAAGAAATTTTATTTCCCCGTGTCGAATCTGGTGGAAGAGAAGTGTTGGTTAAAGAATTATCTAGCAAAGGTGCAGCGGTGACAGAAGTTGCAGCCTATCAATCTCAATGTCCACAACAGATCGATTCAAATGCGTGGCAGGCTTTGCAACAAAAACAAATTGACGTGGTGACATTTGCCAGTTCTAAGACGGTAAAATATTTTTATCAGCTACTGCGGCAACAAGTGGAATCGGATAACAAGATTCACTCGTTATTAAAAGATGTCTGTATTGCTTCTATTGGACCACAAACATCTAAAACTTGCCAGGAATTGCTAGGGAGATTCGATCTAGAAGCCGAAGAATACACCCTAGAAGGATTGACTAGCTCAATTATCAATTATCGATAAACAATCTTGCTGCTTCTTACTACATATAGCTCAAGCCTTTTATTGCTTTCTTTTTATATAATAATCTAGACCTTGAATGGCAAAGCTACATAATGGCTAGACAACACAGAGACAGAGGAGATGAAAATGCAATTGTTTGGTTGAGGAATGCTGTTTACGGATTGTTTGCTGCCGCTCTGTTTAGTCTTATTTATGTATTTCAAATTGAACCACAGTGGTTTGAAGTAGTTCCAGTCAATGTTACTATACCCAACTTGTCCCCAGCGTTTGAAGGCTTTACTATTGTTCAAATGGCGTTGGTAATTTGAGGTATGATTTTTGGATAGTGCGATCGCCAACAAAACAATCAATCACAATTTTGATTAGTCTTTGATTTAATCTTTTATCTGGTAGTGCAGCAGATTGTAATTCTTTGCTTACCTACGATCGCATTGGCTAATTTTCCTTCGTACTTCTTTAGCTACAATACCTGTTATCGCTAATCTTTCAATACTTATGGGTAAAGCATAAATATAGAAACATTTAATGTGACAGAGTTTTTGAGGTGCTTATAGTTACGGACAAAAATCTCAAATGGGTTCTATAAATTAGCAGTAAATTGCGATCTCTCTCCTAATTTTTGACGCAATACATAATCCAAACAATTCTGTAATCCAAGTTACATAGTCGTTTATTTTAACAGCTCAATCTGATATTATTGTGAAGAAATCATAACAAAGGAAGCTTTCAACTATCTCAATACGTTTGTGTCAATTCTCTATTTTTGATGAAAATATAATTTTACTGATACACAATCCTCGTATTTTCCACTGATTCTCTTGTCAAAAAATATCTTTTTTAAGCAATTCTTTTGAAGAGAAGTTGATAGTAATCCATCAAGTTTGTTTTCCTAAGCGGTCCCACTAACAAAATAATAAAGCTGTTGAAATGATTATTGTAGGCACTGATGGCAATGATAGTTTATTAGGAACTACTGGTGATGACTCCATCACAGGTTTAGCAGGCAATGATACTCTTCGTGGAGGAAGTGGAAGCGATACTCTCGAAGGAGGAGAGGGAAATGATTTTTTCAACGAAACCGCCATTAGTAACGATGTCATCGATGGAGGAGAGGGAGAAGATACCTTAAACCTAAGTTCGACTGATGCAGGGTCAGTAGTTAACTTTGAAGGAGTAGAAGATGAGACGATTCCTACCGTTACAGTGACGGGAATCGAACAGTTGAGTTTCTCTGGAGGAGAAGGAGAAGACCGAGTTAACGCCACAGAGTTTGATGTAGCTTCTCTTAGTGGTCGAGGTGGTAACGACACTCTGATTGCGGGAGAAGGAAATAATTTCATCGCAGGTGGTACTGGAAACGATCTGCTTCAGGGTAATGGAGGCAATGACAACCTCGATGGAAATGATGGAAACGATACCCTGGAAGGGGGTGAGGGTAATGATGACCTCGAAGGAAATGTAGGGGATGACTCGATTGTCGGCGGTGCGGGTAATGACTTTTTAAGAGGCGATGGA
>CAKZYI010000837.1 GCA_937884735.1 uncultured Pleurocapsa sp. | reverse complement strand
GCATCTAGTGCTTCTTCGGTGATATATCCTTCTTCAATAAAAAATCCAGAGATCCCTCCCAACCATTTTTCATAATAACGAAACTTAAAATAGTCAAAAGGATTCATTCCTTCCGCGCCCTTACGCAAGTGTCCCCAACTCCAAAAGCTATCAAAAGTAGTTGGTACTGAACTTATGGAATAGTCTGGTACGGAATCTGTATCTAAATGGTTGCTCAGTGCCATCATTGCTACATGAATGCCAAAGATTCTTTCTTCCCAAGGAACGACAAATACCCGCTTTTGGAAATCAATTTCCCCTAAATTTTCGATACCTGCTATGTTGTGCTGTATTTTCATTTGTTAGTCATTGGTTATTGGTCATTGGTCATTGGTCGTTGGTCATTTGTTAGTCATTGGTTATTGGTCATTGGTCATTGACCGTTATAGGTTATAGGTTATTGGTCATTGACCGCTATAGGTTATAGGTTATAGGTTATAGGTTACAAATCCATTGCTACCCGAAAACCAATCGCCCGATTTAATAAATTCTCTGGATAGCCTGAACGATGAGCCGAACGGCAATGGGATGGCTTATTTGCCCAAGAACCCACTCGCAGAGTTCGCCAGGCTTGGTTTCCTCCTTTATGCCAAGCTTTGCTGTTGCTGGGTGCGCCGTGATAGTTTTCGTGCCAAGAATCGGCACACCATTCGCGAACGTTGCCGTGTAAGTCGTACAAGCCAAAGGCATTGGGCATGAATTTACCGACATCTGTTGTTCCTTGGCGGTAAGCTGCACCCGCTTCTGAGGCATAGGCATAGGTGCTGGCATAGTCAGCTAACTCCCTCGTCAAAGTTTCTCCATAGGTAAAAGGCGAGCGCGTATTTCCCCGACAGGCGGATTCCCATTCTGCTTCAGTAGGTAGTCGATATTGCTTCTGTGTATAAGCTGACAGGCGATCGCAAAATTCCATTGCTTCTGGCCACGAAACGCTTTCTACGGGGCGATTGTCACCTTGGAAGTGGGAAGGGTTTAACTTTAATTCTCGATTAACTTGGGGTAGCTTGGCTACTTTGCGCCACTGAGATTGAGTTACGAGATATTCACCGAGCAGAAATTTGGATACTTTTACCTGATGGACCGGGCGTTCGCGATCGCTACTGCCCCTTTCTTCAACCGATGCACCCATACTAAATTTGCCTGGGGGAATAGACACCATTGCTAAAGTTAGATAGTTGCCCAAGTCTTCGGTGTAAAGACGAGCTTGATGATAGGTGCGTTCTTGTTCTCTTCCCTGGCGATCTACTGCGACTGTAGCAAAATCAAAGCTGGGCAAGGTATATTTTTCCCGTTCTGGAATAGCTGCAAGCGAGCGATTTCCCTGCACTGCTGTTGCTAAACCTACTCCCCCATAGCCCGCCATCTTAAACAGGTTACGTCTTTTCATTTTGAGTATATCTCTGAATATTCATAACAGTTAATATTGGTTGAAAATATCTGAAAACCACAAAACTAATGTGGAATATAAAATTATTTTCGACACCTACTATTTTTGATTCGTTGCCATTTTTCTGACGAAATCATTTTAAAAGGCTTCTTTTGTAGCTGTTATTTATTACAAGACTAAAAAATGGTTATTTGCTATTTCAATATTTTTAGTTGGCAAATATTTCGCTTGAAGTTAGTTTTCATTGTTAACCAAGCTTTTGTTAATAAATTTAATTAAATAATGAAAATTTTATACTTTATGTGCTTTAAGCTACATAATGGTAAGTTTATTATTAAAAAATGTTAATCAAGAATATTTAAAAGATTATTTTAGACTAATGTATTCTTGATATATTTTATTATTAAATAATATAAAAAATAGCTGTAAGTTTAATAGACAATCTTCTTGCTAAAACCGATAAAGTTTCATTCATTACGCCTGGTGTGAATTAGCTTCGTTGAGAAGTTATTGGTTCGTAGCTATTAGCTCTCAGCTTTTAGCTATTAGCTATTCAAGAAGACAATCATTTATATTTTTATACTTTGATTTATGTAATTGCTTAATCGAAGAGCTATCCCGTATGTCATTTTAATTCACACCAGGCGTTCATTATTGGTCTTTAGTAATTGGTAACAAGTTGAGAAAAGGTATAATTTGTTTGTAATAAGGTTAGGGAATTATACTAAATCCGATTCATCAAGGTTACTTATTTGATTTGACGGGGAGACGTAGAAACTGGGGGGACTAGGAGAAAAGAAGAAAAGTCTATCTTTTATTCCATTAATTTTAAACAACTTATACCAACAGGGTTTAGTGTTAGCAGCATTTTAGGCTAGTCATGAAAATCGTTCTCAGCAAAATCAACCCTGAATCCATGTCATTTTGAGGGTCAACGGCGCTCCCAAAAACATTACTGAAAGCAGAGAAATTAAGACTAGGCTTGATTCGATTATTCGCTTTTATTCTCCTAGTCTTCTTGTCTTTTAGTTACCTTCCGCCCAATAGGAATACACATGGGCGTATTAGCTAAAGGATCGCTAACGATACGGCATTCCAAATTAAATACATCTCGCACTGTCTCTTCTGTCATTACTTGTTCTGGAGTTCCCGTAGCATATACTTTTCCTTGCTGCACTGCAACTAAATAATCGGCATAGCGACAAGAGAGATTGAGGTCGTGTAGAATCATCACAATAGTTTTTTGCTTAGTTTCTTGGAGTTCATCCAATAAATCTAATAATTCCACCTGATGAGATAAGTCTAGAAAGGTTGTTGGTTCATCTAGCAACAAAATATCCGTATCTTGAGCCAATACCATTGCAATCCAGGCTCTTTGTCTTTGTCCTCCAGAAAGACTATCCAAGGCTCGATCTGCTAGTTCAGTCATCGTGGTAATCTCTAAAGCTTCAGCTACTTTTAATTCATCTTCTTTCGACCACTGCTGTATCCAGCTTTGATAGGGATACCGCCCCATTGCAACTAAATCTTTGACTGTTAATCCTTCTGGTGCAGTCGGACTTTGAGGTAACATTCCTAGTTTTCTGGCTACAGTTTTCGCCTTAAGCTTAGAAATATCTTTGCCATCAAGATAAACATTGCCTGACTTGGGTTTCAATAATTTGGCTAGCCCTCGCAATAGGGTAGACTTACCACAGCCGTTTGCCCCGACTAACACGGTGGTTTTACCTGTAGGAATCCCTAAATTTAAATTCCGCACAATCGTCGTGCTGTCATATCCCAAGGTAAGCTGTTTGGCTTCTAGGCGATGACTGGGAGACGGGGAGACAGGGGGACGAGGTGAAGAGGAGACGGAAAAACTAGACGATATATTATTCTTACTGCGATTCATAATAGTTTAAAAATAAAATTGCTATCTGCTATCTCCTACTTTGTCATTTCCGCTGACTAATCAATAAATAGACAAAATACGGCGCACCTATGGCTGCGGTGATAATGCCACAGGGTAACTCTAAAGGTGCAAACAATACTCTGCCTAACAAGTCTGCAATGACTACCAGCATTCCTCCAAGCATGGCTGATACGGGTAGCAGCCCTTCATGAGAAGCCCCGACTAATTGCCTTCCCAAGTGAGGCGACATCAAACCAACAAAACCGACTGCCCCTGCTGTCGCTACGCTCGATCCTGCTAAAGCTACGGCGGTTAAGAGTAATAAACCGCGCTGCCATTCCACCTGACTGCCCAAACCGCGAGCTACTTCATCTCCCAGATTTAAAGTATTTAATTCTCTAGTAAGCAGTAAAGCGATCGCACTAAAGATAATAATCCAGGGAATTAAGGAAAATACCTGCGACCAACTACGCCCATAAACACTACCTGCTAACCAAACTAAAGCCTGAGATACGGTATTAATTTCGCCAAAGGTAATCATAATATCGGTCAACGCACCAGCAATCAAACTAAAGCCGATACCGACCAAAATAAGCCTAACGGGGGAGCTACCTCCCTGCCAAGCTAACAGGTAAATCAACAACGATACTATTAATGCACCCCCAAAAGCAGCAAAGGGAAGTAGAGATACGGGAGTATTGGGCAACAAAATCAGCAAAGTTACCGCAGCTAAAGTCGCCCCTGCATTTACGCCGATGATACTGGGGGCAGCTAAAGGGTTACGAGTGATGCCTTGAGTAATTGTACCTGCGATCGCCAGTCCTACCCCAACCAGAAAAGCAGTAATAGTTCGTGGCAGACGCAAAGTATTGATAATAAAGGCATAGTCTCCATTAGCAGTAGGCAAACCTAATAAAGTCTTGACTACATCTAGAGGTGAAATAGGATACTCTCCATAGCCAACGCTAATTATCATTGCCAAGAGCGTCACCAGAGTAAGAATTAATAAAACTAATGGCACTCGGCGATCGAGATGAAATGATATTGGTAATACTTTAGGGCGAATAATTAGCCATTGTTTTGTCATGTCTTGTTGTTTGTCAGCCCTATTTATTCCACAATTTTAGTATTTTACCTGTTTAATGAGAATATTTATGTTTAAGAAGTATTATTTATTGGATTTAGATGAAGGTCTATTTCGGTTTCGTTTACCTGACGATACCAGCCAAACAGCTACTAATGAAGGCAGATATGTTAATCTCAGATATAGCTCTAGAGTTTTGCATTTATTACAATACGGATTTATATTAGGACACTCATTACCCAGTACGAACGTTTTCCTAAAGGACTAGTCGCGGCGACGGTCATCACTGGCATTTAAAGAAACCTCAAAAGACGTGACCTCAACTAAGCGCATTACTTATGATCGCAGAAACGTCCTCTTCATTACTAATTACTTATTACTCATTACTAATTACTTACGAGCAATCAAATAAACTTGTTCTAACTTAACCTCCTACGGCTACATGTTATGTTTGTTTAAATAATTGAAAAGAAATCTAATTAAGCTCTGGAATGGCGTTTGCGAGGATACCAAAGATGAATCACTGCGATTGCTCCAGGTATCAGTCCAGCCAGGCAAACTCCCGTCCAACCAGCAATACTCCAGCCATACGCCCCAATGATTGAACCGAGGGATGCACCTACAAAAGTTGTCACCATAAATACCGTATTAAGCCGACTGCGAGCATCTTTATTGAGACGATAAATTTTGACCTGATTGGCTATTAGTCCTCCCTGACTCCCAAGATTGAGTAAAATGCTGCCTAAAATCAAGCCCCATAGTTGCGTTCCCAACTGCCAAAAGATGAGGTAGGACGCAATAGTTAGGGTAACGGCAATATTAACCATCGATCGCAGTGTCTTAGCGTTACCTTTATCTGCTAGTTTGCCCAATAGAGGAGCAGCGATAATTCCTGTAATACCCACCAGTCCAAACATGCCGATGGCGTTACTACCGTAGTTGTAGGGTGGACGGGATAGTAGAAAAGCCAGGGTTGACCAAAAGACGCTAAAGGAGGCAAAGAGCATGGCTTGAATTAAACTGGCAGATCGCAAAGCGGGATAAGATTTAATTAGGGTTAAAAGCGATCGCATCAGTTGTTTATAGCTCAACTTCGATTTAGGCTGATTTGAAGGAAGTAATTTCGTTGAAGCTACCGTCAGCAAAAGCATCAATACTCCCGCTAACCAATAAATACTCCGCCAACCAAACTGCTCTGCCAACCAACCTCCAAAGCGTCTAGCAAATAGCGTTCCCATAAATAAGGCACTCATTAGATTGCCGATAATTTTGCCTTGAATCTTTTCGCTTACTAAGTCCGTAGCAAAGGGCAAGATAATTTGAGCCATTACCGTAGCTGCACCAATTAGATAACTGGTAAGAATCAGCCAAAGTAGATTGGGCGATAATGCAGCCAGGAATAAAGCGATCGCAGTTAGAGTTAGCATGATAGTTACTAATCTGCGTCGTTCTAAGCGATCGCCTAGTGGTACAAACAGCAGCAGTCCAGAAGCATAACCCATTTGAGTTAGGGTAGGAATCCAGCCTACTTCTGAGGCATCTGCATCAAAGCAATTTGAGCGAGGATGGGTTGATTGTATTAAAGATTAGCTACTGCTAAACCACAGATAACCGACATTAACCAGAGCGTTTTAGATTTCATTTTTACTGGGTAATTGAGCTGAGATACCAAAGGCAGTTAGATTTCACTTTAACTCTGTTCACAATAAATGTTAATATAGCTCTCAAGCTAAACATCTTTGCATAAAACGCAAAAATAAATCATGGATCGACTAGCTGCCATGCAAGCCTTCGTCAGAGTCGTGGAAACAGGAAGTTTTAGCGAAGCATCTCGCCAACTGAATCTTGCCGTTTCCTCCGTTACTCGTCAGGTAAATTCCTTAGAAAAGCTGCTGCACACACAACTAACTAACCGTTCCACTCGCAGCATCAGCCTTACTCCTCAAGGACGCAAATACTATGACAAAATAGTGCCAATTCTTCAGGATATAGAAGCAGCAGATCTCTCTGTTGCCGAACAGGATGAAGTGCCGCGAGGTTTGTTGCGAGTAAGTCTACCTGTAGCTTTTGGAAGACTTTACGTTGCCCCTCTGCTCAAAGATTTTTTTCAGCAATACCCTGAGATTCAGTTAAATTTAACCTTCAGCGATGCTCTTGCTAATCCCGTAGAAGAAGAATTAGACGTGGTGATTCGCTTTGGTAATTTAGATCGTTCTGGTGCTAGCTGGCTAGTTCAAAAAATTGCCTCTTATACCCGCAAAGTATGCGGTAGCAAAGCATATTTGAGCCAGCATGGTATTCCCGAACATCCTCAAGATTTAGTTCATCATAATTGCCTATGTTTTAGCTATTCTACTGGCTATGAGATCTGGCGTTTTCAAAGAGACAAAGAAGTATGTGAGGTTAAAGTTAACGGTTCATTGGTAGCAAATAATTCAGAAGTTTTACGACAGGCTTGTATAGATGGTGTCGGCTTAATTTTGATGCCTACCTGGTTAATCGGCGAAGATATTAGTGAAGACAGACTACAGACTGTACTCGATGATTTTCAATTCCATCCCCATGTAGATATGGATACAGGCATCTACGCTCTTTATTTACCAAATCGCCGTCATTCGTTACGAGTTAAAACCTTGGTTGATTTTCTGTCTCAACATCTTGGTAATCTACCCCTGTGGAATCGGACAAAATAAATTTAATTTTTACTTGATACCAATTAGAAAAAATAATGCGATAGATCGAGCCACGAGCAAGCTTGTGGGCAGT
>CAKZYI010000836.1 GCA_937884735.1 uncultured Pleurocapsa sp. | reverse complement strand
AGCAAACTTTGAGCGTAGCTGAAGCTTGCACGGGGGGAGGTTTGGGCGCAATGCTAACTGAGATTCCTGGTAGCTCTAGTTATTTTTTGGGGGGGGTAATTGCTTATGCAAACGAAGTTAAGCAAAATCTTCTAGGAGTCAATAGTCAAGACTTGGCATCACAAGGTGCAGTAAGCAGCACTGTAGCAAAACAAATGGCTTTGGGAACTAAAAACCGCTTACAAACTGATTGGGGTATAAGCATTACAGGAGTAGCAGGACCTGGTGGCGGAACAGAAACCAAACCCGTTGGTTTAGTTTTTATTGGACTGGCTACCCCAGATAATCAAACAATTAGTCAAGAATACCGTTTTGGTCAACGTAGGGGGAGAGAGCTAGTACGTCATTTGAGTTCCTACTCTGCTTTGGATTTATTACGACGCAGCTTAATCAAACGGCAAGAGTAATTCTTGGGGAATCAACTTATGGTTGAATTTAATAATTTGAATTTAGCTAGGATCGAATTGTGTCTTACTATGAAGCCAATCATAAATACGGTCTAATTCTTCTAGAGTTATTAGTCCATATTGCCAAAGAACCATTGGTATTGGCGCAGTACGATCTTCAACTGCTTTATCAACCATCTTGAGAGAATCATTGGACAGGGCTAGTTCTTCTTTTAAAAATGTAATAAATTTGGCATATATGGCTGGCTTCATAGTTGTTTTCCTAGGTCAAAATGTTGGGATTAAATCATTAATTGTGTCAATTATTGGATAGCAATAATAGAATTTATTGCTAATGAAATATCAGGATTTTTACTATTGTTGAAGATAAATAAAATTTTGCCAGTATTTGAGATCACAATTAGCTACAATTAAATCTCGAATAAAGTGCGATCGCCTGATTTTAAGTTATATTTAGTAAATCTATAAAACTCAATATAATAACAATACTAGTCTTTAGATTCACTTAATTTACTCAAGTATAAAAAAGATAATATTTTATTCGTCTATTTTCACTCTGTCTCGCGACATAAATATGGTTTTAGCTGATTATTAAATATATCTTAAAATTAATAAAGTAAATTATAGTTAATGAAAATTATCAAATATTAATTAAAAATATATTGTTAACTATCCGAGCTATTTTCTGTATGTTGGGAATTCAATGGCTTGATGTATACTTTGTCGTCTATTTTGATTCCTAACTCTTCCGCTCTGCCACCCCTTAATTCAACTACTTTGTCTACCAAAGCATCGGGACCATATACAGGACAGGGGTCGGATTTACATCCTGGAACATTGGCTGCAATTCCCACAATGCTATCGCCATTTAAGAAGATAATATCTAAGGATATAGGCACATTTTTCATCCAAAAACGTGCATTTCGCTCAAATTCAAAAGGAAATAACATTCCACGGTCATCTGCTAAAGATTTGCGAAACATCAGACCAATAGCTTGCTGTTCTGGTGTTTGGGCTACTTCTAATTTAATAGTTGCTTCTCCTATTTCAGCAATGGCTGTTATGGGTAACATTTGACCTTGTTGGATTTCAACTTGTTCTGACGCATTAACAATAGTTTTTCTAGTAGAGGTCAATGTGGAACAGCCAGATAGCAAGATTAACAATATAATGCTTAAATTTAGTTTGAGTTTCATCGGATAGTTGATAGCTAATAATTAATTGACAACCGTCTCATGATTCTCTAAGAACATATCCAATGCCCCTAACCGTTTGAATCAATCTTCTGTTGTCTTGACCTTCTATTTTGAGTCTTAGATAGCGAATATAAACTTCAATTACGTTTGATTCTCCTCGATAATCGTATCCCCAGACATTTTCAATAATTTCTTCCCGCGTCATTACTTTTTGAGGATGAGACATCAAATATTTAAGCAATTCAAATTCTTTCATAGTCAAATCAATTGCTCGATCTGCCCTTATAACTTGACGAGTACTCAAGTCTAAAATTAGCTCGCCGAACCTTAATTGTTCGGGAGTATCTACTTTAGTTTGGAGATAAAGATTGATATGTTCTAATAATTTCTCGCGATGATATGGTTTTAATAAATAGTCATCTGCCCCTGCTTCTAGACAGGCTACTCTTTCTTCTACGGTTTCTTGATCTACCAACATTAATACAGGAATTCTTTCTCCAGCATTTCTTAACTCACGACAAAAATCAAACCCCTGTTTCCCTGTTAAAGCTCGATCCAACAAAACCATCACTGGCTGATGAAGATGGAGTTGCTTCCATCCTTTCTGGACTTTATCTACTACGGGAAAATAGCCAGCAGTTTGTAGATCCAGACTAGCCTGTTGAGCAAAAACATTATCAGTGAGCAATAAAATTGAACAACTAGGATTAGTCCCCTGAACAGTCATATTTTTGGCTCCTAAATTTATTCAATAATTAGCAATAATTAGGGTAGTTCCACTGATGTTGGCTTGGCA
>CAKZYI010000835.1 GCA_937884735.1 uncultured Pleurocapsa sp. | reverse complement strand
TCCAGCAATCTCCTCGAAGAAAGAATTAACTTTATCGATCCGATCTTTACCGCCTTAAATAACGACTCTCGTTTGGCAAGCTTCGACTACGAATTAAACGGTTTAGCACCAGGAAACTATACCCTCAGAGGTACAGCATACGACCACGAAACCGCCAATGAAATTATTTCCCAAGGCGTTACTTTAGTTCCCCCTTCCGCAACGGCGATCGCCTCCGAGACGGGTTTGGTAGAGTTAGCAGGAAACCAAGTAATCGACTGGATTTATCAAGAAGGTTCGCCAGAATTTGACGAATCTAGTGGTATTACGACGACAGTTGATGAAAATGGTAGTGTCAGCGTTCATTTTGTAGGAAAAACTAACGGTCAATTACCAAATCAAACTCTTCCAGAATACCCACAACAGCAAGAAAATACTGACTTCTGGTATGGAAGCATTGACTCTCAAGGAACATCAACATCAGAACAGATCCAGCAAATTCTAACTACTTCGGGTAGAATACTCATCGAAAATGGAGAACTGTTTGAAGCTGGTGGGAATGTAACCCAAATTGCAGGAATTGTTGCTGACAGTGAAAATAATCTCTACACCATACGCAATTTTAGAGATAATACTCCCGACGAGACTCTTTACTTTACCAGAATCGAACAAATTGATGCCAATGGAGAAATAGTTAAATCCATTAATTCCGATACTAGAGAATCAAACAGACAAGATAACGATCTAGCCATCGACAGCCAGGGTAATATCTATTCAATTGGTTCTATATCTGCTGAAAATACCAATAATGCCTTACTCTCTAAATACGATCGCGAAACTCTATTTAATTCCGAATCTATTTCTATAAGTACGGAGATTAGAACCGAAGGAATAGCGATCACCATCGATAACGAAGACAATATTTACGTCACGGGTAATACCGACAGCGCATTAGTACCCAATATAGACTCAGAAGACATCGGACAATCAGATGTTTGGATTGCCAAATATAGAAATGGCGCATCGGGTTTAGAACAAGTTTGGATACGCCAATTTGGTTTGAACGAATTCGATGGCGCGATGGACATCACCTCAGATAACGAAGGCAATATTTTTGTTACTGGCGAAACCTTTGGCGCAGAAGGCGGAGGAATCCCAGGAGAAGAATACGTTTGGTTGAGTAAATATCAGGCAAATGGCGATCTTTTGTGGACGAGACAAATAGATTCTTCTTTAGGCGATCTTCCTCAAGGAGTTACTACAGATGATTCGGGCAATGTTTATTTGACTGGCGATAATAACGAAGAAGGTCAAAACGACGTATTTATAGCCAAATATGACACTGACGGCAATTTACTGTGGACACAAGATTTTGGCACGAGTGCTTTTGATGCAGTAAACGATCTGGCGATTGATGATAATGGCAATCTCTATCTAACTGGATTAACTCTATCCGATTTAGATGGCGAAAATGTAGGAAGTCAAGATGCTTGGGTAGCTAAGTTTAATAATATTGAAAATAGTAGTCGCATCGAACGAGAAAGATTTATCTTGGGCGACTCTACAGGTAATTTTTATGGTTCGGGTAACATCGCCAGAATTACAGGATTTGATGCTGCAATCGGCGATACGATTCAGCTTCACGGTTCGTCTGAGGATTACGGATTAGAAGATTATTTTAGAAATGTAACATCTCCTTCAGGTTTAGTTACTTTTGAAGGAGGAATTGCCATTCGTTACTTGCCCGATGATGAAATTGTAGCCTACGTTGTTGATGGCAATATTTCCAACTCAGATCGCGAGTTTGGTTTGAGAAAAACTACCGAATTCCAGGCGGGTAATGTTGATTTTGTTTCTGCAAGGGAAGATAATGTCGAGTCGGTTGACTTCACCATAAACAATAACGGAACATCAGAAGATGACGAATTAATTGGTACGGTGGATGTTGCCGATGTACTCACTGGAGGTGAAGGAGACGATCGCCTGGTGGGTAATTTGGGAGGAGATTATTTAGACGGCGGTACTGGTGATGATATTCTAATTAGCGGTTCGGAATCATCTGATGCAGAGGTAGAAGCCCCAGAGGATACAGGAACTTACTCTTTCTTATATGGTTGGGAAGGAAATGACGAACTACAGGGTTCAGGCTTTAATGACGAACTTTATGGCGGTACGGGTAATGACGTGATTACGGGGGGTGCGGGTAACGATACCCTTGATGGGGGACAGGGTGACGATGTTTTAGATGGCGGTGCGGGTACGGATGTAATTAGCTATCGAGATGAACTGGCTAGCGTCGCGATAAATCTTGAGACTGGTACTGTTAGGGATAGTCAAAATGGTACAGATACTTTCTCAGAAATTGAAGGCGCGATCGCTTCTGAATATGCAGATACGGTTATTGGGGATGATAATAACAACATCTTAACTGGTTTGGCTGGTGACGACATAATCAATAGCGGTGCGGGTAACGATACCATTGAGGCTGGTCAAGGTAGCGATCTAGTTGATGCGGGTGCGGGTGACGATATCTTAATTAACAACGATGGTAACGATACCTTACTCGGTGGAGGAGGTAACGATACTTACGATCTCAGAGAACAAGAAGAACTTACTGTAGAAGAAGCCTTTACCGCATTGGGTGGTGGACATCGCCAACAGGGATACATCTATAATGCCGATAACTTCCCCATCAGTTTTGATACCTTCCGTCGTTTTGTTTTCGATGGACTAACTCCCGAACTAGATGAGTTTGGTTTAGAAATAGTTACAGTTACCGAGGAAGACAGCGACGAACCTCTACCTGTATTGAGCGATAATGGTATCCCTCTGCTACGTCAAAAAGATTATCCCCTACAAATTCTAGATGCAGGGGGAATAGATAACCTAACTCTAGAAGAAGTAGACATTCAACCAGTAGTAAATCTTGAAACAGGTGAATATCCCAGTACCAGAGGCGATCGCATTGGAGTAGCCCAAAGAGGAGATTCTTTAGTAATTGACTACAACCAAGATAGTTATCCCAGCCTCGAAAACGATATTGTTATCGATAACTTCTTCGCCGATAATCCTGGGGAAGCTGGTACGGGCTTTATTGAAACCCTCGACGAAATAGATAGCACCGAAATCTTGGCACTAGCACAACCCTTTACTCCAATTGATTTTGAAATCCCCGAAGCAGAAGTCGGCTTTTGGACAAATAGCGGTGTTTGGGGCGACTATGATAACGATGGCGATTTAGATTTTGCGATCGCATCTGGAGATGAAGAGGGAAATGGTTTTACTAGAATTTATCGCAAAGATGAAGGTGAATATGATTTTGCTGCTT